>NZ_JAWDHA010000011.1:0-88609 GCF_034190895.1 Virgibacillus sp. M23
TGTTGCACCTTCTCATAGCGGAGACTAATTACGTAGACTCCTGCGGGATTAGCGCGAGCCGAAAATCCACTTTGCAACGTGTTCTTCTTTGCAAAGTTAGTTGAGGCCGTGCCCGCGGAAAGCGAAGCAATTAGTCGGAGCATTGCCAATATACATCAAACATTTCAAAATAACTACTTGGCTTAACGCAGTCATTGCACTGATTTTATACTTTCTTAACTTTTAAAAAAAGGGGTACCCCTTTCGTCATTTTTACGTGACTTTTGGGATATCCCTTTTTTTATATTCCGATAATCTTCATGATGAAATCAAACAGGAACAAACCAGATATTACGATTAGTGCAGCCGATAACTCTCGATGTTTTCCAATTGCGATTTTTACAATTGGATATGCAATGAACCCAAAAGCCATACCATCAGCAATGCTGTAGGTGAATGGGATCATTACAACTATGAGTAGAGCTGGTATACATTCTGATAGGTTATCTAATGGTAGATATCGAATGTTTTGGGTCATCAAAAAGCCTACAATAATTAAGATAGGGCTTATAGCTGTATTTGGAATCATTGTTATCCAAGGAATAAGGAAAAGTGTTGCTAGAAACAATACTCCGGCAACGAGAGCTGTTTTTCCAGTTCTTCCTTTGGAAGCAATAACAGCAGCATTTTCTGCAGCAGAAACGGTTGGCGATGTCCCTAAGAAAGCACAGGTTAACGTTGAAAAAGCAGTCACTTGATAGGCTTTTGAGTACCTATTTTCTCGTTTTAACATCTCCAGCTGACCATGTAATAAACCCATGTTCTCAAAAATAAGGATCATCGATAAAGGGAATACCGCTAGCCAAAATGATAACTCATCAATTGCTGAAAATGAAGGCAGAAATAGCATTTCACTCCATGTAATATTTATTGCTTCGTTTCCAGTTTCTATGGTTCCAGCAATGAAAGCAAAAATAGTACCAGCAAACATGGTAAGCAGGAAATTAGCCGGGATATTTTTTACGAATAAGAATATGGCTAGAAACAAAGTCAATAAACTAACAATAACGGTAGCAGAGCTAAAATCACCAATCGCAATGATGGTATTTTCCCCGCTAATAACAAGTCCACTTTTTTCTAGCCCAATTAAGATTAAGAAAAAACCCAAACCAACAGTGATTGCATGTTTCAGTGAATTGGGAATAGCATCTCTTAACAATACACCTAACTTACTAAAAGCTGTTATTAAAAAAATAATAGCAGCTACAAGCACAACAGCTAAGCCTTCTTGAAAATGCAATTCCGTGCCTTCCACGATAGAGTATGCAAACAATGCGTTAATCCCCATACCTGGAATGATGATGAGCGGAAGTCTGCCGATGATT
The DNA here is from genome assembly GCF_034190895.1 of Virgibacillus sp. M23. NCBI lineage: Bacteria > Bacillati > Bacillota > Bacilli > Caryophanales > Bacillaceae > Virgibacillus > Virgibacillus sp. M23. The sequence goes on from NZ_JAWDHA010000011.1 coordinate 1,365, forward strand.
CCCATCAGTACTGTTCCAACAAAACTTGCGAGAATGGTTGCAACCATACCACTTTCAATGGACAACCCTGCTTCACTAAGGATAGACCCATTCACAACAACAATATACATTGTCGTTAAATAGCCTATCAGACCAGCAATAAACTCATTTTTAAAACTTGAGTTCGGCTGTAAATTATGCTGGTGTTTCTTATCAGGCATATGAACTCCTCATCGTATCTCCTGTCCCTCTCCCACCCGATTATAAACGTATAATCCACAAATTTTAATTATAGATCTTATAAACATGGAAGTCAATGTATTACAGGACATGGATAATGAATAAGAATAGCATTTGTAGTGGATTCAAAATTATTCGGATAACATGTATAAATAATAGCGATATACATGTTATCATACTTACAAGGTAATAATGGAAATGATTAATATCGACTTTTTTGTTATAATTTACTATGGAAGCTTAGGGGTATAAAATTGACTTGTTATTGGAATGAATACCCTTACTTTAAAAGATTGTAAAACTGTGGAAACCTAAAACTAGGCGGTGGATAGCTATGAAATATAATTCTGTTTTTGATATTATTGGGCCGGTTATGATAGGCCCTTCTAGTTCTCATACAGCAGGTGCAGCGAGAATAGGTAAGGCAGCACGTACGTTATTCGGAAAAAGTCCGAAGTGGGCAAAGATATATTTATATGAATCTTTTGCAAAAACGTATAAGGGGCATGGTACTGATTTTGCTTTAGCTGGTGGCCTACTTGGATTTGAAACGGATGACACCCGTATGAGTAATGCGTTGAATATCGCAAAGGAAAGAGATTTTTATATTGAATTTATTGAAGATAGCGCAGCTGTCGATCACCCGAATACAGCTAGAATAGTTCTTGGCAATGAAACTGATACGCTTGAACTGGTCGGTGTTTCGATTGGTGGAGGAAAAGTGGAAATCACTGAATTAAATGGCTTTGAATTGCGGTTATCTGGAAATCACCCTGCTATTTTAATTATGCATAACGATCGCTTCGGAGCGATTGCTTCTGTTACAACAATACTTGCCAAACATCAAATTAATATCGGACATATGGAAGTGAATCGGAAGGATGTCGGTAAGGAAGCGTTAATGGTCATTGAAGTAGACCAAAATGTAGATGACGACGTGCTACATGAATTGGATAACGCTGAACACATTATTCAAATTTCCAAAATTGTCAGCTAGTGTTTTAACAAGAGAGGTGGAATTATATGTTTCGTACAGTGAAGGAATTAGTAGAGATTGCTGAAAATGAAAATATCTTAATTTCAGAAGTAATGATTCGGCAGGAAATGGAAGTTAAAGAAAAAACGCGTGAAGAAATATATGGAGAGATGGAGAAAAACCTACAAGTAATGGAAAACGCCATCGAGGACGCTTTGAAAGGTGTTGAATCAGTTACGGGGTTAACTGGTGGCGATGCGGTATTAATACAAAATTACATGAAAGAGAAAACTCCTTTATCTGGAAATTTACTACTTGATGCAGTTAGTAAAGCAATGGGTACAAATGAGGTTAACGCTGCAATGGGTACAATATGTGCTACTCCAACTGCTGGGAGCGCGGGATGTGTACCTGGCACATTATTTGCAGTTAAAAATCAGCTGCATCCTACACGTGAGCAAATGATTCGTTATTTATTTACTGCAGGCGCATTTGGGTTTGTCGTTGCAAATAATGCCTTTATTTCCGGTGCGGCAGGAGGATGTCAAGCAGAGGTTGGTTCAGCGGGGGCAATGGCTTCAGCTGCGATCGTTGAAATGGCGGGCGGCACTCCTCAGCAGTCTGCTGAGGCATTTGCTATGACATTAAAAAATATGCTTGGCCTTGTTTGTGATCCTGTTGCAGGTTTAGTAGAGGTTCCCTGTGTAAAACGAAATGCTGGGGGGTCCTCACTAGCAATTGTATCTGCTGATATGGCGTTGGCTGGTGTAACGAGTAGAATACCATGCGATGAAGTGATTGGCGCTATGTATCGAATTGGGAAACAAATGCCTTCAAGTCTTCGTGAGACTGGTGAAGGTGGATTAGCCGATACACCAACTGGTCGTTTTCTAAAAGATAAACTATTTGGGATTACAAGTTAGAAAGAGTGATTCACATGTTACGTGAGCCTGTAACAAACTTAAAAGGCATCGGCGATAAAATGGCAGAAGACCTTGCACTGATGCATATCTATTCGATTGAAGATTTATTAAATCATTTTCCTTATCGCTATGATATTTTCGAAATTAGGCCTCTTAGTGAGTTAATTCATGATGATAAAGTTACGATTGAGGGAAGGGTGATTCATGATCCTTCTCTTACTTTTTATGGCAAAAAAAAATCAAGACTTACCTTTACCCTCGAAGTTGAACAGGTTGCTGTTAAAGCAGTTATGTTTAATCGAGCTTTCGCTAAGAAACAAATTCATCAGGGGGACACGGTCACATTAACTGGGAAGTGGGATGCCCATCGTTTGCAAATTACGGTTAGTAATTATAAGAAGGGCCATGCCAATCAACAGGCAGAAATTCAGCCTATCTACTCTGTTAAAGGCAATATAACTAATGTTAAGCTGAAGAAATTAATTCAACAAGCATTGAAGGCTTGTTCCACGGAAATAGAAGAATTGTTACCAAATAGATATCTAGCAAGTTATAAAATACCTACTCGTAGTGAAGCTTTTACGATGATGCATTTTCCTAAGCATAGAGTAGCATTAAAGCATGCTAGACGGAGATTTATCTATGAAGAATTTTTACTATTTCAACTAAAAATGCAGCTACTTCGCAAGTTGAAACGTGAGGCAACTGTAGGAAATGCGCAACATTATAATTCAGATCTTGTTCAGGCATTTATTGCAAGTTTGCCATTTGCTTTAACAAATGCACAAGAAAAATCGTTAAATCAAATTCTATCCGATATGAAGTCTCCCTACAGAATGAGTCGTCTTTTACAAGGGGATGTAGGCTCGGGAAAAACAGCGGTTGCTGCAATATGTTTGTATGCTTCACTTACGGCAGGTAAACAAGGTGCGCTAATGGTACCTACAGAAATTTTAGCAGAGCAGCATTTCCAATCACTAGTTGAATTGTTTGATGATAAAGTGAATGTTACGTTATTAACTGGCTCTGTAAAAGGTAAAAAACGAAAAGCAATAACTGAAGGTATTGAGAAACATGAGATAAATATTGTCGTAGGGACGCATGCGCTGATTCAAGAGGATGTCATTTTTGATGACCTTGGATTTGTGATAGTAGATGAACAGCACCGTTTTGGTGTAGAGCAAAGGCGTATCTTACGTGAAAAAGGTCTTCAGCCTGACGTATTATTTATGACAGCAACCCCAATCCCTAGGACTTTAGCTATTACAGCATTTGGCGACATGGATGTATCCGTCATTGATGAGATGCCTATGGGCAGAAAGGAAATTGAGACATACTGGGTAAAAGAAAATACGCTGGATCGTGTGCTTCATTTTATCCATAAACAAATTTCTCTCGGAGAACAAGCATATATTATCTGTCCTCTCATTGAGGAGTCCGATAAATTAGATATTCAAAATGCCGTAGATGTATATCAACAGCTACAAGCGTTCTACCCAGAAGAAATAAAAATTGGTCTCATGCATGGTAGGTTGCCAACAGAAGAAAAAGATGCTGTAATGAAACAATTTGCTGATAATGAAGTACAGATTCTAGTATCGACAACAGTTGTAGAAGTTGGTGTTAATGTACCGAATGCAACAGTTATGGTTATTTATGATGCTGAGCGGTTTGGACTATCACAACTCCATCAATTGCGGGGAAGGGTTGGACGAGGTGCTAAACAAAGCTACTGCATTTTAATTGCCGACCCAAAAGGAGAAACAGGAAAAGAACGTATGCGGATTATGTCTGAAACAACCGATGGATTTGCTTTGTCTGAAGAGGATTTACGATTGAGGGGACCAGGGGATTTCTTTGGAAGGAAACAGAGTGGTGTACCCGAATTTAAAGTAGCTGATATGATTCATGATTATCGAGCTTTAGAAACAGCACGAAAGGATGCGCAGAACATCATTGATGAAAACCTGTTAGAAGATGATCCGGAATTCCGTTTACTGCAGCAATATGTAGAGGAAAATTCCGTTTTTAACGAGAAATTAGACTAAGAAATATTTGCATAAACAAGCAAGGTATTATATATTACTATTAGGACCAAGTCATAAAAAATATGGACGGTGCAAGCATGAAACGACCAAAATCTGATCGACAACGATTATTAAAAGAGACAATTGAAAAGACACCTTTTATTACAGATGAAGAATTGGCAAAACAATTCTCTGTCAGTATCCAAACGATCCGGTTAGATCGGATGGAGCTTTCTATTCCTGAATTAAGGCAGCGGATTAAATCAGTTGCTACGAACCAATGGAATGAAACTGTTAAAGCATTACCACTTGAAGAAGTAATTGGAGAAGTGGTTGACTTGGAATTAGATAATCGGGCAATCTCAATTTTAGACATTGGTGCGGAGCATGTATTCTCGCGTAATAAAATTGCCCGTGGTCATCATTTGTTTGCTCAGGCAAATTCTCTTGCTGTTGCTGTGATTAATGATGAATTAGCTCTAACTGCTAAATCAGAATTGAAATTTACACGACAGGTTAAAGAAGGCGAACGCGTGGTTGCGAAGGCTGTAGTTGAAGGAAAAGAGAAAGGACTTACGATTGTTCATGTTAACAGCATTGTAGAAAATGAAACAGTGTTTACTGGTATTTTCCATATGTATCAACCTAATGAACAAAAAGGAGAACAATAAATGAAACTTGCAATAGATGCCATGGGTGGCGATCATGCACCAAAAGCTGTAGTACTTGGAGCGATGAAAGCTGTCTCTGAGATTGACCAACTACATATTACCCTAGTTGGGGATGAAGCGAAGATAAATGAGTACTTAACAGATACTAAAAATATTGATATTTTACATACAACAGAAGTAATTACTTCAGAAGATGAACCTGTACGTGCGGTTCGCAGGAAAAAGAAGGCGTCATTAGTCTTAATGGCCCAAGAGGTAAAAGAAGGTAGAGCCGATGCTTGTATTTCTGCTGGAAATACGGGAGCATTAATGAGCGCAGGTCTCTTTATCGTTGGTAGAATTACAGGCATTGAGCGCCCTGCTCTAAGTCCGACATTACCCACTTTAGATGGGCAAGGATTCCTGCTATTGGACGTAGGTGCAAATGTTGATGCGAAGCCGAATCACCTATTACAATACGCGTTAATGGGTTCTATTTATGTCGAGCAAGTGCGCTCTATTACCAATCCTAGGGTAGGGTTATTAAATGTTGGAACCGAAGATGGGAAAGGGAATGACCTTACTAAAAAAGCGTTTCACCTTTTGAGTGATACGCCAATTAATTTTATCGGCAATGTCGAAGCGCGTGATTTGTTAACTAACGTTGCAGATGTTGTAGTAACTGACGGATTCACTGGTAATATTGCATTAAAAACAATTGAAGGAACTGCCGGGGCTATGTTTTCCATGCTTAAAGAGACATTTATGTCATCTGTAAAAACGAAAATTGCCGCTGGTATGATTAAAAACGACTTGAAAGGATTAAAAGCAAAACTAGATTATGCAGAATATGGCGGGGCAGGATTATTCGGATTAGCAGCACCAGTTGTGAAGGCGCATGGTTCATCTGATTCAAACGCCATATATAATGCAGTTAAACAGACGTGTCACATGGTTAATAACCAAATTACGGAAACGATTAAACAAACGATTGAGACAATGAATTTGGAGGGGGACAAATAATGAAGCAGGTTGCCTTCATGTTTCCTGGGCAAGGGTCCCAGACAGTAGGAATGGGAAGAGAACTATATGAAGCATCACCTAAGATCCAAAAACTCTTTGATGATGCAGATCAAATTTTACAAAAGAATCTAACAAAAATTATGTTTGAAGGGCCAAAAGAGGAACTCACAGAAACAGAAAATGCACAGCCGGCCTTATTATTAACAAGCATCGCTCTTCACACCATGTTATTAGATATGGAAGTACAGCCAGTAATGACGGTTGGTCATAGTCTTGGAGAATACAGCGCATTAGTAGCTGCTGGAGCTATTTCGTTAGAGGAAGCTTTGCCACTTGTAGCAAAACGTGGAAAATTAATGGAGCAGGCTTTTCCAAAAGGACAAGGTACAATGGCGGCAGTGCTTGGGTTAGATAGTGAGACGATTCAAGCTGGGCTTAGTGAAATAAATGAAGAAGTTGTAGATCTAGCTAATCTAAATTGTCCAGGACAAATTGTTATTTCTGGGTCAGTTAAAGGTATCGAGATGGCCAAAGAAATTTTAAAAGCGAAAGGTGCTAAACGCGTTCTTCCGTTAAATGTCAGTGGACCATTTCATTCTCGTCTTATGAAATCGGCTAATGAGGCATTTTCAGAGTACTTAAACAAGGTAACGATTAATGATGCAGCGATTCCTATCTACGCAAATGTATCAGCTTCACCAGTAAGGGAGAATGCTGAGATCAAAGAACTATTAATTAAACAACTGTATTCTCCTGTTCGATTTGAGGAATCAATTAGAAATATGATGGAGAAAGAAGTAGATGCATTTGTAGAAGTAGGAAATGGTAAAGTGTTAAGTGGTTTGGTGAAGAAGGTTAATCGAAATACTACTACGTTTGCTGTTCAAGATACTGCTTCATTAAATGACTTTATATCATGGTTTAAGGGGGATTAATAATGCTTAAAGGCAAAAACGCATTGGTTACAGGAGCGTCTCGTGGTATAGGCCGTTCCATTGCATTAGAATTAGCAAAACAAGGTGCGAATGTCACCGTGAATTATGCTGGGAGCGAAGATAAAGCGAAAGCTGTTGTCGAAGAAATTAAAGCGATGGGCTCTAATGCTTTTATCGTGCAAGCTGATGTAGCTGATGAGGCAAGTGTTAAATCAATGATTAAAGAAGTAGTAAGTAATTTTGGTTCATTGGACATTCTTGTTAATAATGCCGGTATAACGAGAGATAATTTATTAATGAGAATGAAAGAAGAAGAATTCGATCAAGTAATTAATACCAATTTAAAAGGTGTATTTGTTTGTACAAAGGCAGTTACAAGACAAATGATGAAGCAAAGAGCTGGAAAGATTGTTAACGTAGCTTCCATTGTTGGAGTTAGCGGAAATCCTGGACAAGCAAATTATGTAGCAGCAAAAGCTGGTGTCATAGGTTTAACGAAAACAACAGCAAAGGAACTTGCTTCAAGAAATATTCATGTTAATGCCGTAGCGCCAGGTTTTATATCTACAGATATGACGGATGCCTTAACTGATGAACAGCAAAAGGAAATGCTAGCAATGATCCCTTTAAACAAGCTTGGAGAGCCAGAGGATGTTGCAAAGGTTGTACGCTTCCTTGCAAGCGATGATGCAAACTACATTACGGGCCAAACGATTCATATTGATGGTGGAATGGTTATGTAATACTACGGATTTCCTTGAAAGGAGGTGAAGGAACGTGGCAGATGTGTTTGATCGTGTAAAAGATATTATCGTTGATCGTCTTGATGTGGAAGAGTCAAAAGTAACAATGGAAGCATCGTTTAAAGAAGATTTAGAAGCTGACTCTCTTGATGTGGTTGAGCTTGTAATGGAGCTTGAAGACGAATTTGATATGACAATTGCTGATGAAGAGGCTGAAAAAATAAATACAGTTGGTGATGCTGTTAACTACATAAACAGCACACAAGAATAACAGGAAGAGAAAGTCTCGCGAGTTTTGGCGGGGCTTTCCGTATATTTAATGGAAATTGAGGTGTCCAGCGTGGAAATTGCCCAGTTAGAGAAACATTTAAATATTATGTTTCACAACCATATATTGATTAGACAGGCATTTACACATTCATCTTATGTGAATGAGCATCGTAAGGAAGTATTTTCGGATAATGAAAGGTTGGAATTTCTAGGTGATGCTGTACTAGAATTAGGAGTATCTCAATATCTTTTTCGTAAGCATCAACATATGCCAGAAGGAGAAATGACTAAATTAAGAGCCTCTATTGTTTGTGAACCTTCACTAGCTAGCTTTGCCAGAGGTCTTGAATTTGGTCAATTTATATTACTAGGTAAAGGGGAGGAACAAACAGGTGGTCGAGACCGCTCTGCTTTACTTGCTGATGTTTTTGAAGCCTTCTTAGGAGCATTATATTTGGATCAGGGGTTTGATGCAGCGTTACAATTTTTAGAAGACCATGTATTTCCGAAGATTACAGATGGTGCTTTTTCGCATGCGATGGATTACAAGAGTCAGTTACAAGAATTAATTCAACAGATTAAAAATCAATCAATCGAGTATAGAATTATAGAAGAAAGAGGCCCATCTCATCATAAAGAATTTGTTGCTAATGTACTCATTCAAAATGAAATTTATGGATCGGGCATTGGACGCACAAAAAAAGAAGCCGAGCAGCGTGCTGCAAAAGCAGCGATAGATAAATATAATTCATAAAACAACTACAGTTGTTTTAAAGTAGATAGAACGATTAGGATGAGCCGTTGTTTTTTCAGTAGTGCGTCAGTTTTTGTACACAAAAACTGACGCACTCTCGCAGGAAGCAACAGCTCACACTTTTCATTCTTATGAGAAACCACTATTACAGTTAAATAGAATGAAAGTTTGGGAGCTCCCCTTGCAAGCGACTCAACACGCGCCATTTATCCACATGGGTAAATTTTATAATTTCCTAGACTACAAAAAAAGATTTCCTTCACTCATTAAGCTTAGCTAAGTGAAGGAGCATCTTTTTTGGTTCTGTATTCGTGTGGGCAGGCCTCTGTCCCGCGAACTTCATAATGGGAATCGTTACGTATTCACTTAATGCTTTCGAACAGATCGTAGCTCTTCAATAAAAGCTTGTGTTTCTTGAGCGCTGAGTCGCCCTTTCTGTTTAATCATATCATACATAAATTTGATCTCTTCATATTTATTCAAATCATAATCTTCCGGATCCATTATCGTGCGATTAACAACATCTAGTTGTTCAGCAATTTCATCAAGTAAAATCTTTAAATTTTCTGCTGATGGTTTTTCTAAGCTCATTCTATAATATCTCTCCCCTACGATTTAAAACTAATAGAGTATGTATGGTCTACTCTTCTTTTGTTTCTATGTTTATGATAAAATAAATGCGGTAAAAAGCCAAATTTGTTTTTCGTAAAACTAATTATAGAAATACGATGAATAAGAATCGTGCTTGATAAATTTATGATAATTGAGAACTTAAATAGATGCAATTTGTCAATGTTCTTTATTGAATTAGGAGAATGTAATATGTACTTAAAAAGGTTGGAAAGTGTTGGCTTTAAATCTTTTGCAAAACGGATTAATGTTGATTTTGTTCCAGGAGTAACTGCAGTGGTAGGACCTAATGGAAGTGGAAAAAGTAATATAACGGATGCTATTCGTTGGGTGCTAGGGGAGCAGTCGGCAAAATCCTTACGTGGATCTAAAATGGAAGATATTATTTTCCAAGGGAGTGATACACGTAAAGCATTAAATGTTGCAGAAGTAACGTTAGTATTGGATAACCATGACCAGCTCCTACCTTTAGAATATGAAGAAGTAAGTGTAACTAGAAGGGTATATCGTTCTGGTGAAAGTGAGTTCTATATAAATAATCAATCGTGTCGATTAAAAGATATTGTTGATTTGTTCATGGATTCAGGACTTGGACGTGAGGCCTTTTCAATTATTAGTCAAGGAAAAGTGGAAGAAATTCTTAGCTCAAAAGCAGAGGAAAGAAGGACTATTTTTGAAGAGGCAGCTGGGGTTCTGAAATATAAGCAGAGGAAGAAGAAAGCCGAATATAAACTAGCTGAAACACAAGAAAATCTAAACCGTGTAGAAGATATTATTCACGAAATCGAGCAACAACTCGATCCAATGAAAAAGCAAGCACAAACAGCAGAAAAATACGTAGCACTCAAAGAAGAATTAAAGGAAAAAGAAATTTCTTATCTTCTAGCTGAAATTGAGATTATACATAATCAATGGCAATCAACGCTTCAAGAGCTCGATCAAATGAAATTAAAAGAAGTAGAGTTGAAAACAGCGATTCAACAAAAAGAAGCGTCACAAGAAAGTGAAAGACAAGCAATTGATCAATTAGATGGCACCATCGAAAAGCTACAGGCTGATTTGTTATCTATGACACAGCAGTTGGAAAAATATGAAGGAAAGAAGCAATTATTTTTAGAGAGATTCAAGCACTTTGAAGACAACAAAGAAAAACTGGAGGAGCAAAAAAAGGAAACTTCAATTCGAATTGGAAAATTGCATGAAGAAGTTATTCAGGAAAAAAAACGCCTATCTGAATTACAAACCATAAAAGCTGCAACAAAAGGTGAAATTAAACAACTCGAACAGAAGCTAAGCTTAGGAAAAGAGAACCTTGCGGAGAAAATTGAAGATTTAAAATCAGAGTACATCGAGTATTTAAATAAGCAAGCTGTTCGGCGAAATGAATTACACTCCATTGACGAGCGAATTCAACAGCTTGATGGCAAGAAAGAAAAACAAACGGAAAAATTTAAAGACTTACTGCGTGAAAGAGAAAAACTGACAAAGCAAGCAAATCAACTGGCAGAAGATCTAAAGAGCCAAGAAAATAAGTACGCAGACAAAGACGACACTATAAAAGCGATCAAGCAAGAATTGGAGCAAAGAAGAAGTGAGTTCCAAGAAGCGCAGGCAAAATTATATCAAGGGTATCAGTACATCGAAAAAATTAAATCAAAAAAAGAAATGCTTGAAGAAATGAAAGAAGACTTTCAGGGATTCTTTCATGGTGTAAAGGCTGTGCTAAAGGCAAGAGAAGATGGAACCTTGACAGATATTAATGGAGCAGTTATTGAATTAATACATGTACCCAAATCCTATATCACTGCGATAGAAACGGTACTTGGTGGACAGGCACAACACATTGTTGTAAAAGATGATAAGGCAGCAAGACAATCCATCGTATGGTTGAAAAAAACAAATAGTGGCCGGGCAACATTTTTACCGTTAGCTTCTATCCAAGAGCGTTTTATTCCAAGCGAGCTAATGAAGAAGTTAGAGCAGCATCAAGGATTTATCGGCATCGCATCGCATCTAGTCAATGTGGATAATACGTACAGGAAGGCCATTAATCATCTAATGGGACACGTTATTATTGCAAAAACATTAAAAGATGCCAACGAGCTGGCTACTACGGCGATGCGGAAATTTCGTATTGTCACACTGGAGGGAGATGTTGTTAACCCAGGAGGTTCCATGTCAGGTGGAGCGCAAAAAAAGACAAATCAATCTCTATTTACAAGAGAAAAAGATCTACAGGAAATGACGGAGAAGCTAAGGCAGTTTGAATCAAAAACCTTAGATTTTGAAAAAAATGTACAAAAGCAAAAGCAATATATTAGTGAAACAGAAAAACAATTACTTGAAGAAGAACAGAGTATTCAACAAGAGCAGCAAAAACTACAGGAATTACGTGCTTTTCATCGAGAAATTGAAATGAAAAAAGAAACCTTAAACGATAATCTTACATTATACGATCAGGATAAAAAACAATTTGCAGAAGATAAAGAACAGCTCGTTCAACGACAAGCGCGATTAACAGAGGAATTAGCCGACTTAAATAGTAAGACCCAACAACTAGAGGAAGAAATTGAAATAGTAACAAAGCAACAATCGGAAGTTCAAGAGAATAAGGAAAGGTTACAAGAGGAGTTACATCGCAACCATGTATTACTAGCAGAACAGGATGAGCGCGAGAAGAGTCAGCGGGAGAAAACAAATAGTGTTCAGAACCAATTAGCTGAACTACAACGTCAATACGATCTGTATGCTGAGGAATTAGATGATTTGCTTGCTTTTCATCAGTCGAATGAGACGGAAGAGGAAATTGATGCATCTATTTCGAATCATCGTACTGAGAAGGAAAAAATCACAGAAACCATACAAAAAAAGCGAGGAGAAAGATCAGAACGCACGCAAATCATGCAGGATAAAGAGCGTGAATTGAAAGAAGAGAATAAACATTACGAAGCTCTCAGAGCAGATATTCAGAAAAAAGAAGTACAGTCGAATCGAATGGATGTAGAATTAGAAAATCTTCTGTCTCATTTACAGAATGAATACATTATTACGTATGAGAAGGCAAAACAAATCTACGATAAGGCTGAAAATAAAGAAGCATCTCAATCAGCGGTGCAGCAATTGAAGCAGCAAATTGATCAGTTGGGGACAGTGAATTTAGGGGCAATCGATGAGTATGAACGAATCACTGAGCGGTACACATTTTTGACAGAGCAACAAACTGATTTAGTTGATGCCAAGAAAACCCTTTACGATGTAATTGCGGAAATGGATGAAGAAATGAAAAAACGATTTGGCAATACTTTTCAGCAAATAAAGGAAGAGTTTGCTACCGTATTTCAACAACTCTTTGGTGGAGGTCGGGCCGAATTAAAATTAACGGACCCAAAAAGTTTACTGGATACAGGCGTAGATATCGTAGCACAGCCGCCGGGTAAGAAGCTTCAGCATTTAGGGTTATTATCTGGTGGAGAGCGGGCATTAACTGCTATTGCTTTATTATTTGCTATTTTACGAGTGCGTCCAGTGCCATTCTGTGTATTAGATGAAGTAGAGGCAGCGTTAGATGAAGCAAACGTATCACGTTTTGCTAACTATGTAAAAATATTTAGTGAAAATACCCAATTCATTGTAATCACCCACCGAAAAGGTACAATGGAAGAAGCAGATGTTCTATATGGTGTAACGATGCAGGAATCGGGTGTATCTCGATTAGTTTCCGTTCGACTGGAAGATACAAAGGAATTAATAAAGTCATAAGGAGGTAATGGAAATGGGATTTATGGATAAATGGAAAATGAAATTTCAAAAAAATGAAGAAGAAACCAAAGAGGTTTCAACGAAATATAAAGACGGGATGAAGAAGACCCGTCAATCTTTTTCTGGAAGGATTAATGATTTAATAGCTCGATACCGGAAAGTAGACGAGGACTTTTTCGAAGAATTAGAGGAAGTGTTAATCACTGCTGATGTTGGTGTATCGACTGTAATGGATTTAATTGATGAATTGAAAATGGAAGTAAAACGACAAAATATCAAAGACTCCAAAGCGGTGAAGGATGTTATTTCAGAAAAACTCGTTGAAATATATTACGGAGAAGATGATGAACAAACAGAACATCTAAATCTTCAAGAGGAACAACTATCCATTATTTTAGTAGTGGGTGTAAATGGAGCTGGAAAAACGACATCTATTGGTAAATTGGCCTATCAGCTAAAACAACAAGGAAAAAAAGTGGTTTTAGCTGCAGGAGATACGTTTCGAGCTGGAGCGATTGAACAGTTAGATATTTGGGGAGAACGAGCCGGTGTTGATGTAATCAAACAAAACGAAGGTAGTGATCCAGCTGCTGTTATTTTTGATGGAATAAAGTCAGCGAAATCACGCAATGCTGATGTTCTTATTTGTGATACAGCAGGAAGATTACAAAATAAAGTTAATCTAATGAATGAACTAGCAAAAGTTAAGCGAGTTATTGAGAGGGAGGTCCCTGGTGCTCCGCATGAAGTTTTACTTGTATTGGATGCAACTACTGGGCAAAATGCTCTTAGTCAAGCAAAAACATTTTCAGAAGCGACAGATGTTTCTGGCATCGTTTTAACGAAATTAGATGGTACAGCTAAGGGTGGTATTGTTTTAGCTATTCGTCATGAATTACAACTTCCAGTTAAGTATGTAGGATTGGGAGAGAAGATGGAAGATCTACAAGAATTTGATGCGCATGCGTTTGTTTATGGGTTATTTGCGGATATGCTAGAAGAAGATTAATTAGTAGCGGCTTGACATACAAACGGAACATTCGTTATTATATTTTGTAAAGGTAAATCACTTAACAAGGGGTGTATATCATGCTAGAAAAAACAACGCGAATGAATTATTTATTTGATTTTTATCAGGCATTACTTACACCCAAACAGCGAAATTACATGGAAATGTATTATCTTGAGGATTATTCTCTTGGTGAGATTTCTGAAGTATTCGATGTATCAAGGCAGGCTGTATATGATAATATTAAGCGAACAGAACATATGTTGGAAACGTATGAGGAAAAGCTATCCTTATACAAGAAGTTTCAGCAGCGATCTGAGCTTATAGAAAGTCTGGAAGCTGAATTGTCTGAGCAAAAAGCTGTTCAGCAAATCATTCATAAATTAAAAGAATTAGATTAGGGGGACACCTTCTATGGCGTTTGAAGGATTGGCCGACCGCCTGCAAAGTACAATTAAAAAAATTACTGGTAAAGGTAAGGTTTCTGAGCAGGATGTAAAGGAAATGACGAGAGAAGTTCGGCTTGCATTACTGGAAGCCGATGTAAACTATAAAGTTGTAAAAGATTTAATCAAACGAATTAAAGAACGTGCTGTTGGTCAAGAAGTTATGGAAAGCTTAACGCCTGGGCAACAGGTTATTAAAGTTGTAAAAGAAGAGCTAACAGCACTCATGGGTGGCGAACAAAGTAAGATCGCTGTAGCAGACAAAGCTCCAACGGTAATTATGATGACTGGTCTGCAAGGTGCTGGAAAAACAACTACAACTGGTAAACTTGCTAACCTTTTACGGAAGAAACATAATCGTTCACCATTACTTGTAGCTTGCGACATTTACCGCCCTGCAGCAATTCAACAGCTCGAAACGTTAGGGAAACAGCTTGATTTACCGGTATTCTCTATGGGAACAGATGCAAACCCGGTTGATATTGCCCAAAAGGCGATTGAAAAAGCGAAAGAAGAGCATCATGATTATGTAATCATTGATACTGCAGGGAGATTACATGTTGATAGTGAACTAATGCAAGAACTAGAAGAAATCAAATCGGTTGTTAAACCTGATGAGATTTATCTAGTTGTGGATTCAATGACGGGACAAGATGCAGTCAATGTAGCTGAAAGCTTTAATGAACAGTTAGATATTACAGGGGTAGTTCTAACAAAATTAGATGGAGATACTCGTGGTGGGGCTGCTTTATCCATTAAGGCTGTGACAGATAAACCAATTAAATTTGCTGGTATGGGGGAAAAGCTTGATCAGTTAGAAGCGTTTTATCCTGATCGAATGGCCTCTAGAATACTTGGTATGGGTGATGTATTATCGTTAATTGAAAAAGCCCAAACGAATGTAGATGAAAAACAGGCGAAAGAGCTTGAAGAAAAAATGAAGAACATGTCCTTTACATTTGATGATTTCTTAGAGCAAATGGGACAAGTGAAGAAGATGGGGCCATTAGATGATCTAATGTCAATGATTCCGGGCGCTAATAAAATGAAGGGGCTTAAAAATGCTCAAATTGACGAAAAACAAATTTCACATGTAGAAGCCATTATTCAATCCATGACTAAGAATGAACGCCAGGACCCAAGTTTGATGAATGCGAGTAGAAAGAAGCGAATAGCAAAAGGGTCGGGAACTTCGGTTTCTCAAGTAAACAGACTATTAAAACAATTTGAAGAGATGAAAAAAATGATGAAGCAAATGACAAATATGCAAAAGGGTAAGAAAGGTAAAGGAATGAAATTTCCATTTATGTAATTCAGAATTCGGAAGCTCTCAGCTCATACTTGCAAGCTTGAATTGCTTCATGTGATTTGAGAAGAACGAAGGTTCAAGGGCCTAATTACAAGTAGGAAAATCAAAGGATTAAGCATTGTAATGGAAAAACACTTTACAGACTTTCTGTTTTCTGCTAAAATCTAAAAATGTGTTAAATACTTATATTTGGAGGTGCAAGAAGCATGGCAGTTAAAATTCGTTTAAAACGTATGGGATCTAAAAGAAATCCATTCTATCGTATCGTTGTAGCTGACTCACGTTCTCCACGTGATGGACGTTCTATCGAACAAATCGGAACTTATAATCCTGTTGTAAATCCAGTTGAAGTTAAAATAGATGAAGAAAAAGCACTTGACTGGATGACTAAAGGTGCTAAACCTAGTGATACAGTTCGCAATCTATTCTCAAAAGAAGGCATCATGAAGAAATTCCACGAGCAAAAAAATCAAATTGCAAAGTAGTGTGATATCATGACAGCCCTTATTGAATCTATTGTAACGTCACTCGTAGATCACCCAGAAGACATTGTGGTAACGGAAACGGAAGAAGAATCAAAGATTGTTTATCATCTTTCCGTGAACCCTGATGATGTTGGTAAGGTGATTGGTAAAAATGGACGAATTGCCAAGGCGATCCGTACAGTTGTTTACGCAGCAAAAACCAATAGCAATAAGCGTGTTTATTTAGATATTATGTAGAGGGAAAGGGCGGAACCTTTCCCTTTTTACACATTTTTTTACAAGTTACAAGACGCTTTGTGAGAGTGAGGAATGAACGTTGAAAATTATAAAAAAAGTCCTAATCAAGCAAATTGTCACAGAGAAGAGCAAAGAAAAATTAAAAACTAACTTTTACAATCATAAAATGCGGCTTGAACAAGAGTGTCAACAGCTTTTATTCGAACAAAGAAAGCTCTCTAATAAACCAGGAATCTCCAAGCAAGAGGTTGGTCATCGTTTTCAACAGGAAATTAATAATCGTAAAGAAAAAATTAAGCTTGCTGATTTTAAAATAGAGCAACTGGAAATGCTGGAGATGGGTAGTGAAATAATAGAAAAAGAGGTTGAAGCTCTTGTTGAGGTCTCAGAAGGATCGCATTGGAATGAGCTTATGGGTGAAAGTGCTATCGTTGTCAAAGACGATATAGTCATTCGAATTGATGAATAGCAGGTGAGATGATGACAGAGAAAATGTATACTGTAGGGAAGATAATTAACACACATGGAATACACGGTGAAGTAAAGGTACTGCGAATTACCGATTTCGAAGAACGCTTTTCGATTGGAAAGACACTGTATATTGTTAAGGATGGTAATATACAGAAGGAATTAACCATTGAAAGCCATCGTATGCATAAAGGATTTGACCTACTACGTTTTAAAGGATTGACGAATATAAATGATGTAGAGGTTTATAAAGGTTGTAAGTTAAAAATAAAAGAAGATCAGTTGACAGACCTGGCAGAACATGAATTTTATTATCACGAAATTATTGGATGTGCCGTTTTTACAAATGATGGAGAACAAATAGGTACAATTAAAGAAATTTTATCTCCTGGCGCCAACGATGTATGGGTCGTTCGTCGATCACAAGGAAAGGATGTACTTATTCCTTATATTGCATCTGTTGTCACTTTAGTAGATACGCAGGCAAGTAAAGTAATTATTGAGCCGATGGAAGGATTGTTAGACTGATGCACATCGATATACTAACCCTTTTTCCAGAGATGTTTCATGGAGTATTACAGTCATCTATCTTAAAAAAGGCGTATGAAAATGACAGGTTTAGCTACAATTTAGTAAACTTTCGAGATTACACGGAAAACAAACATTATAAAGTAGATGATTATCCGTATGGTGGTGGTGCGGGTATGGTATTAACACCACAACCAATTTTTGACACGGTGGAAGCTGTAAAAAAGCAAAGAAAATCTGATAATTCCAGAATTATTCTCATGTGCCCACAGGGAGAAACCTATAATCAGAAGAAGGCAGAAGAACTTTCTCAGGAGGATCATCTTATCTTTATATGTGGTCACTATGAAGGGTATGATGAAAGAATTAGAGAACACTTAGTAACAGACGAAATTTCTATTGGAGACTTTGTGCTTACTGGAGGAGAAATAGGGTCAATGGTTGTGATGGATAGTGTTGTTCGTTTACTTCCTGAAGTGCTGGGGAATAAAGATTCAGCACCTCAGGACTCTTTCTCGACAGGTTTATTGGAGCATCCACATTATACGAGGCCAGCAGATTTCCGAGGATTGAAAGTTCCAGAGGTTTTGTTATCAGGAGATCACGGGAAAATTAATGCTTGGAGAGAACGACAATCATTGCTAAGAACATATCAGCGTCGACGTGATTTACTAGAACATAAAAATATACCAGAAGAGTGGAAACGATGGATAGAAGAATGGGATGATAAATAAGTAGTTGAAGTCTAGAGTTTGATATGGTATATTAAATGATGTGCTTAAAGTTCCGTCTTTAAGCTTTATAAACGATGTTCCGCTGTCACATAGTAGATATGAGCATTGGTTTGGAAGGAGAGAAGCCAGATGCAAAAATTAATTGAAGACATTACTAAAGACCAACTTCGTAATGATCATCCTGATTTCCGTCCGGGAGACACTGTTAAAGTCCACGTTAAGGTTGTGGAAGGTTCCCGTGAACGTATTCAGGTATTCGAAGGTGTCGTTATTAAACGTCAAAACGGTGGAATTAGCGAAACATTCACAGTAAGAAAGCTTTCTTATGGAGTAGGTGTTGAGCGTACATTCCCAGTACATTCACCTCGTATTGATAAAATCGAAGTATCGCGTCGTGGTATTGTTCGCCGTGCGAAACTTTACTACTTACGCAATCTTCGTGGTAAAGCAGCTCGTATTAAAGAACGTCGCTAATAGTATACGAGTACAAAATCATTGGAAAGGAGCTTGGCAATCTGCACAAGCTCCTTTTTTGTACTAGAGGTTATGGGGAAAATATTGAAGTTTTAAGCAGTATAGCTAGTAAACTAAATGCTTATTTCGTTACTGATATTGCTTAAGATTTTCCAACTAAGAAAGCCCCAGTTTTGTTTAAGTACATAATTATTGTAATATATAAAGAGGGTCTTATGTACAAAGGTTGGAGGGGGAAATATGGGAAAAAGGAAGAAAGAAAAGAAGAACGAATGGTTAGATTGGTTAAAGGCTTTATTAATCGCCTTTGGATTGGCTTTTATAGTTCGGATGTTCTTTTTCGCTCCAATTGTAGTTGATGGACCGTCTATGCTTCCAACATTACATGATGGCGATCAAATGATTGTAAACAAATTTGCTTATCATTTACATGAACCAGAACGATTTGATGTGGTTGTATTCCATGCGTCATCAAAAAAGGATTTTATTAAGCGTGTAATTGGATTGCCAGGAGAACATGTTGAAGTGATTGATAATGTATTGTACATTAATGGAGAAGAAGTGAATGAACCATTCTTAACAGATCAAAAGGATAGTCTTAAATCATATCAAATCCTAACGAATGACTTTTCGTTAGAAGACCTTCCTGGTGGATATGATGTTATTCCAGAAGACCATGTATTAGTATTAGGAGATAACAGAGGGAATTCAACGGACAGCCGTGTACTGGGGGTCGTTTCTACTGATCAAATTGTAGGAAAAACAGACCTCATATATTGGCCGTTCAATCGAATGCAGACGATAGGAAAGTAGGTTTAAACAATGACCATTCAATGGTTTCCCGGTCATATGGCAAAAGCTAGACGGGAAGTAGAAGAAAAACTTAAGCTTGTTGATTTTGTAATGGAATTAGTTGATGCTCGAGCTCCATTTTCTTCACAAAATCCGATGTTACAACAAGTGTTACAGAATAAACCAAAGATGATTGTAATGATGAAAAAGGATTTAGCCGATCAGTATGTTACAAACCAATGGCTGGCCTATTTCGAGAAAAAACATATACCAGCAATAGCAATTAATGTGAATGATAGGAATGATATAAAACAAGTCATTCAGTTAGCGAAGGAACAAGCGCAGGCGAAGATGGACAAATTAAGAAAGAAAGGAATACAGCCTAGAGCGGCAAGAGCAATGATCGTAGGAATTCCTAATGTTGGAAAATCAACGCTAATCAATCGTTTAGCGAATAAAAAGATTGCTAAAACTGGTGATAGACCGGGAGTGACAAAACAGCAATTATGGATAAAAGTCAAAAGGGATTTTGAGTTATTGGATACACCAGGTATATTATGGCCAAAATTTGAGGAGGAGCTAGTTGGTTATCGTTTAGCAGCTATCGGTACGATAAAAGATCAATTGCTTTCCTTGCAAGATATCGTGGCTTTTGTCATTACTTATTTACAAAAGCACTATCCTCAAAAATTGGAGGAGCGCTATCAAGTAGACCGTGATATGGACGATATGTGGGAAATCTTTAATGCAATAGGTAAGCAACGTGGAGCACTCGAGAGTGGTGGTAAAGTTAATTTGGCCAAGGTATCCGATATTGTTATTAGGGATTTACGTACAGGAAAACTAGGTAGAGTTTCACTAGAATCTCCTTCTAATCAGTAAATGATGTCCCTAAATTAGAGGGTTACCAAGACATGCATCTTCGGATGGGTGTCTTATTTCATGTCATACGTATAAATCGTCATCAATAGAAAGGTTTAGGGTTTGAAACACTAACAAATTAATGAAACTGGCCGATATTAGATACAGAGAGATAGGTGTTAATACAATGAATAAAAAATCAATAGCTGTACTAAAGAAATTATTTGAAGCCGGAGAATTAAATGAAGAATTGATTTCCCATTTACGGATGGATGAGCGAAAAGGTGTTCAGCAATTAATTGCGAGCTATGAAAAGCGTCAATTAAAAAAACAAGAATTAGAGCAGCGGCATAGGGAAATGATTTCATACGAGAACGCCTGTTATTCAAAAGATATACATTATATTGCAGGGGTTGATGAGGCCGGCAGAGGACCGCTTGCCGGACCTATGGTAGCAGCAAGTGTGATATTACCAGCAGACTTTAAATTACTAGGCTTGAATGATTCTAAGCAATTAACAGAAGCTGACAGAGATAAATTTTATCAAGTCATTATAAAGAAAGCTTTAAGCTATGGAATTTCGATAATTAATAGCGATAAAATTGATGAAATCAACATTTATGAGGCAACAAAGCTTGCAATGTATGATGCTATTGGCCAACTAAGCCCAACTCCAGAACATGTGTTGATAGATGCGGTGGAGTTAGATTCGCTATCGTGCACATCGGAGGCTATTGTTAAAGGGGACGCAAAAAGTGTATCTATTGCTGCTGCAAGTATTTTAGCAAAAGTAACCAGAGATAATTATATGAAGGATTTACATAATAAGTTTCCTATGTATGAATTCGCTTCTAATATGGGGTATGGAACAAAGCAACACATGGAAAGTTTAGAACAATATGGTGTATGCCCTCATCATCGACGATCATTTTCACCTGTTAAAAATATAGTTTCCTAGGAGGAGGTACTATCGGGATGAGTCTACGAATTTCAGGTGACCAACAAGTAAATACAAGTAATCATATAGCCCCATTGAAGAAAGGGCAAATTATCCAGGGGAGAGTGTTAAAGCTTTTTCCAGGAAATAAAGCGCAAATACAAATTGGTCAGCATAAGATGATTGCACAGTTACAGGCCTCTCTTCATGCTGGTGGAAACTATTATTTTCAAGTAGTAGAAAATGATCAAGTACTGGAATTAAAAGTGCTAGGAGAACGGTCGAGCACGCAGGTGGGGAAAACTGCCCTACAACTATTAGAACAGCTAGGGTTAAAGCAGACAAAGACAAATATGGTATTCCTACAAGAATTAATGCGTGATCAGATCCCCTTTGACAAATCGCAGCTTTCTCAAGCTTTTCAATTATTAGTAGGTAAAAAAGGGAATCAACAAGAACTCTCCATTATAAAAGAAATGATAAGAAATCGTTGGCCAATTTCAAATGCTGTATTTCAGGCACTGGTAACAAAAGATTCGCATTCACTCTCAAAACAATTACTAGAAGTATTTCAGCAATTGCCAGGGCAGGTTAACCATTCACAGCTAAAACAGCAGATAGCTTTATTACTTCAACCATTCTCAGACCAAGCATACCCCAATATGCAAATAAAGAGCATGGTGCCGAATCGACAGGTTATCCCTTTATTACACATACTTGGATTAACGCAACCAACCATTGATAAAACGAATGGAATTATGTCAAATGCTTCCGCTACCACCAATGGGAGTGGTTCTGCTCAGCAACAGGCAGTTACAGGTTTATGGACAGGTATAAAGGGAAATCGGCTTTCCGAAGTAATTGCAAATAAAGCTGACTACATAGCACGAACGGAAAGTTTAGTAAGTGTATTACAAGATAAAATTTACCCTGTTACCGGAAAGCAGCATTTTGGAACAAGTGACATACAACAAATAAAGCAGCTAATCAAGGATACATTCCCAAATGTATCTCATTTAAGCAGCCTGCATACGAAATCAGACCTGCAACGATTTATAGTTAATTTAAAATTATTGCAACGTAATGAGACATATACACAATTAGAACAGTTACTACTAAATGGCAAAAATCAGACGAATCTAGGTAGTAAAGACCACTTTTTGTCCGCCATTCGACAAACCATTCAATGGTTAGGTTTAACGTATGAACATACAGTAGCAAATGAGAAAGTGCAACAGCCTACATTAAAGGGAATGCTCATAAACATGTTTACACAGAATGAAGGAATATTGCATGAACGAGCAAAGCAACTATTACACCATATAAACGCACTGCAACTTCAATCAGTTCAAGAATCAGACAACTTTATCCAAGCTTATTTGCAAGTACCTGGGAATAAGATGGGATTAAAAGGTGATGCGGAATTGTTGTTTGAAGGGAAGAAAACGACTAATGGCGAATTCGATCCTGATCATTGTCGAATTTTATTCGATTTAGAATTGATGTACTTAAAACGTACGGTAATTGATATGCACATACAAAATCGTACGGTAGCTATAACTGTTTTTAATAATAATAAAAGAATAAAGGAGCTATTAGGTTCGTTAAAGCCGTCATTGCAAAACGGGTTGGATTCACTTGATTATCAGCTGTCAACGATTATACATAAACCGTTGCAAGCGGAAAAAGAACCAAAAGAAAAGCTTTCCGTAACCACTACGTACCAAGGGGTGGATTATAAAATATGAAAGATAAGCGAAATAAAGCGGTTGCTCTTCGTTACGATGAAACTCGACAATCTGTCCCAATCGTGTCAGCTTCAGGAAGGGGTTTGATTGCTGAGGATATCATTGCAAAAGCAAAAGAAAATAATATACCTATTATGGAAGATCCATCATTAGTAGCGCTGCTGGCACAATTAAATATAAATGAAGCAATACCAGAGGAATTGTATGAAGCTGTAGCTGAAGTATTTGCCTTTATCTATCGAGCAGATCAAGAAATAAATAAAAATAGATAATATTCGACAAGTCATTGACAATAAATTTCCGAAGTTCTTGTGAAATTTATTGTTTTTTTATACAATGGAAATGCAGTGAAATTTGATGGGAGGATTAAGGATGAACATTCATGAGTATCAAGGCAAAGATATTTTGCGAAAATATGGTGTTAATGTTCCTAATGGATACGTTGCATATACGGTTGATGAAGCTGTGGAAGCTGCAAAAAAATTGGGAAGCGACGTCACAGTGGTAAAAGCACAGATCCATGCTGGTGGACGTGGTAAAGCCGGTGGGGTTAAAATCGCAAAAAATTTAGATGATGTGCGTACATACGCTGATGAAATACTTGGAAAAACACTAGTAACACATCAAACTGGACCAGAAGGTAAAGAGGTAAAACGTTTATTAATTGAAGAAGGCTGCGACATTAAGAAGGAATATTATGTTGGAGTTGTACTTGATCGCGCTACTTCTCGTGTAGTAATGATGGCTTCAGAAGAAGGCGGTACAGAAATCGAAGAGGTTGCAGCAGAAACACCTGAGAAAATCTTTAAGGAAGTTATTGATCCTGTTATAGGTTTGTCAGGCTATCAAGCTCGTAGACTTGCATTTAATATTAATATTCCGGATGAACTAATAGGTAAAGCTGTTAAATTTATGACAAGTTTGTACAATGCTTTTGTAGAGAAAGATTGTTCTATTGCAGAAATCAATCCATTAGTAACTACGGGTGATGGAGATGTTTTAGCATTAGATTCCAAGTTAAATTTTGATGATAACGCTTTATTCCGTCAAAAAGATGTTATGGAATTACGTGATTTAGATGAAGAAGATGAAAAGGAAATAGAAGCTTCTAAGTATGATTTAAGTTATATTTCATTGGATGGAAATATTGGCTGCATGGTAAATGGAGCTGGACTTGCTATGTCTACAATGGATATTATTAAACATTATGGCGGTGATCCGGCAAACTTCCTTGATGTTGGTGGTGGTGCTACTGCTGAGAAGGTAACGGAAGCATTTAAGATCATTTTATCTGATTCAAATGTTAAAGGGATCTTTGTCAACATCTTTGGTGGGATTATGAAGTGTGATGTGATCGCTGAAGGTGTTGTAGAAGCTACGAAACAGGTTGGGCTTGAAATTCCACTCGTTGTACGTTTAGAAGGTACAAATGTTTCATTAGGTAAGAAAATTCTTGAAGAATCTGGGCTAAATATTACATCGGCTGGTTCAATGGCTGATGGTGCTGAAAAGATAGTTTCAATGGTAAAGTAAGGAATTTTTAGACCACAATATTTATATGTAAATTCTTGTTTAAGGCAAGAAGTAAAAGGATCGTGAACTATATTATATTGTACAGATCTTGCAGAAAGGACGGACGAAGATGAGTGTATATATTAATAAAGATACAAAGGTAATTGTCCAAGGTATTACCGGTGGAACTGCAAAATTTCACACGAAACAAATGCTTGAATACGGTACAAAAATTGTTGGTGGGGTTACACCTAAAAAAGGCGGTACTGAAGTAGAAGGAGTACCTGTATTTAATACTGTAAAGGATGCCGTAGATACAACTGGTGCTACAGCATCTGTTATTTATGTACCTGCTCCATTTGCTGCTGATGCGATTATCGAAGCAGTGGATGCAGAACTAGATTTAGTTATTTGTATCACAGAACATATTCCAGTTATGGACATGGTTAAAGTGAAACGTTATATGGAAGGCAAGAAAACTCGATTGGTTGGTCCAAACTGTCCAGGTGTAATTACTGCTGATGAAAGTAAAATTGGTATCATGCCAGGCTACATTCATAAGAAAGGACATATAGGTGTCGTTTCCCGTTCAGGTACATTAACTTATGAAGCAGTTCATCAGTTGTCTGAAGCAGGGTATGGGCAGTCCACAGCAGTTGGTATCGGTGGTGACCCAGTAAACGGTACGAACTTTATCGACGTACTATCTGCTTTTAATGAAGACCCTGATACGTATGCTGTTATAATGATTGGAGAAATCGGTGGCACAGCTGAAGAAGAAGCAGCACAGTGGGTAAAAGCAAATATGAAGAAACCTGTGGTAGGATTTATCGGTGGGGCTACTGCACCTCCAGGGAAACGCATGGGTCACGCAGGTGCAATTATTTCTGGTGGAAAAGGAACTGCTGACGAAAAAATTCGTGTTATGAATGAGTGTGGTATTAAAGTCGCAGAAACTCCTGCGGTAATGGGTGAAACAATGATTAAAGCCCTAGAGGAGAATGGTATTAAAGAAACATGTAAAACGCATTAATTAATATGCGAACCAGAAAGGGTTCTCCTGTAAAGGTTCGGGTAGATGCAACTGGAATAGGTAAGATTCTAACGAGTAGAGTGAGCCGCCGTGAAACTCTGTAGTGAATGGCGCTTGTTCATAAGGAAGCTGTACTTCGTAGAAGAGTATATTTCAGTTGTGTAGGAAGAGAGAGCTGTCTTTTTTGGGGACAGCTCCTTATCTAATTTTTGAAGGGATGTGTACGTATTGACGGATTTTCGGTTTCGATTAATTCATATTACTCGATGTCGAGGTATTACAAGGCGATGGATTAGAAAGCTACTTCTTATTGATTCTACCCTCACAGAGATCTACAAATTATCTTCTGCAGCAATGAACCGTTTGTATCACCTTCCTCTGAATAATGCTTCACTGTTATATAATGATCTCCACTCGGAGCCCCTAATAGAGCAAATAGAAACAGACTTGCATAACTATCACGTTATAACCCTTCTAGATAACAACTTTTCACCTTTATTAAAAACGATAAAAGATCCTCCGTTTGTTTTATACGCCTTAGGAAACATATCTTTGTTAACACAAGCACCAGCCTTAAGTGTAATTGGAACGAGGAAACCCTCTAGGGAAGCTATGGGAAAGGTACGGACAATTATCCCACCGTTAGTTAGGCAGGGATGGGTGATAGTAAGTGGTATGGCAATTGGTATTGACCGTTTTGCTCATGAAGTTACTCTAAGTCTAAGTGGACATACAATTGCCGTACTTGGTGGAGGGTTTCAATATATTTATCCCAAGGAAAATATCCGATTATATCAAGAACTGACTGAACGAGGATTAGTTTTATCTGAGTATCCACCAACTACTCCCCCTGCTCGTCACCATTTTCCAGAAAGGAATAGGATAATAAGCGGTTTAAGCTTTGGTACATTAGTTATTGAGGCAACTGAAAAGAGTGGTACACTAATAACAGTTGATCAAGCCTTGGAACAAGGGAGAGACGTTTTTGCTGTTCCTGGTTCACCACTAATGGAGCAAACTAGAGGTTGTCATAAAATGATCCAAGATGGTGCGAAATTAGTTATTCATGAAGAGGATATTCGTGAAGAATGGGAAAGATTGCAAAATACGTATGGGTAGATATCTAATAAAAAAGCAGAAATAGGCCGATTAAAAATAAAGTTATATCATTGATATTTTACTAATATTCTTTGACATGGTACATTTTTGTAAGGAAAACTTTTACAAATCTTGGGTCATTTATTTCAGTATGTTTGACAAATGAAACGTATATATTTAATATTAGTGAAGATTTCTAAATTTTTTTGAGTGAAAAAAGTATCCGCTTTAATGCTTGTGATGAATAAGTATATATATGCAAGACAATGAAATGTATTTTATCAATGTACTACTTTTCAAGGTATTCTACCTTGTTGTGAGGGACTTATCAGTACTAGTGGTAACCTCATTTATGGGAGGAAAAGAAATGTCAGATTATCTAGTAATCGTAGAATCACCTGCAAAGGCAAAAACAATTGAACGCTATTTAGGGAAAAAATACAAAGTAAAAGCATCCATGGGGCATGTTCGGGATTTACCAAAAAGTCAAATGGCTGTCGATACAGAAAATGAATATAAACCAAAGTATATTACGATTCGCGGTAAAGGTGATGTAGTCAAAGACTTAAAATCAGCAGCAAAAAAAGCTAAAAAGGTTTATCTTGCAGCCGACCCTGATAGAGAAGGTGAGGCGATTGCATGGCATCTAGCACATATATTAGATGTTGATGAGCATTCCGAATGTCGTGTTGTATTTAATGAAATAACAAAAGATGCTATTAAAGATTCTTTTAAACATCCAAGATCTATTGATATGGATTTAGTGGATGCTCAACAGGCTAGAAGGATTCTGGATCGGCTTGTGGGGTACAATATAAGTCCACTTCTATGGAAAAAAGTGAAAAAAGGCTTGAGCGCTGGACGTGTTCAATCTGTAGCTGTAAAACTTGTAATTGACAGAGAAAAAGAAATTGAAAACTTTAAACCTGAAGAATATTGGTCAATTGAAGGACAATTTCAAAAGGATAAGGATGTTTTTGAGGGATCTTTTTATGGAATTAAAGGTAAAAAGAAAGAATTGAAGACAAAACAAGACGTAAACGATATTCTAAAAGAAATCAAGGGGAAAAAATTCAAAGTTGATAAAGTAAAGAAAAAAGAAAGAAGACGTAATCCTGCGTTACCTTTTACAACATCTTCATTACAACAAGAAGCAGCGAGAAAACTGAATTTCAAAGCCAAGAAAACGATGATGATTGCCCAACAGTTATATGAGGGAATTGACCTTGGGAAAAAAGCGGGGGGAATAACAGGTTTAATTACGTATATGCGTACTGATTCAACGCGTATCTCCGATACAGCTAAAGGGGAAGCAAAGGATTATATTATTGACCAATATGGGAAAACGTATCTAGGCATAAATAAAAAACAGAAAAAGTCAGAGGGTGCACAGGATGCCCATGAAGCAATTCGACCTACATCAGTTGGCAGGGATCCTAAATCCTTAAAGCCAATACTTTCTAGAGATCAGTTTAGGTTGTACAAATTAATATGGGAACGGTTTTTGGCAAGTCAAATGGCACCTGCTGTAATGGATACAATGACCGTACATCTTTTAAATAATTTAGTGGAGTTCAGGGCAACGGGTTCTAAAATTAAATTCAAAGGATTTATGAAAGTATATATTGAGGGAACGGACGATAATAAAAAAGAAGATAATAAGTTTCTTCCAGAATTATCTGAAGGTATGGAAGTAACAGCTAATGATATAAAGCCAAATCAACACTTTACACAGCCACCTCCAAGATATACAGAGGCAAGGCTAGTTAAGACAATGGAGGAGTTAGGAATTGGACGACCTTCCACATATGCTCCGACTTTAGACACAATTCAACGTAGAGGTTATGTAAGTATTGATAACAAACGCTTTATACCTACGGAATTGGGATCAATTGTTTCAGAAATAATGGAAGAGTTTTTCCCTAAGATTATTGATGTTGCTTTCACAGCTAAAATGGAAGGCGATTTGGATGCTATTGAAGAAGGAAAAACAGAGTGGATTACGATTATTGATCAATTTTATACAGATTTTGCAAAGCGCTTGGAAAAAGCAGAGCAAGAAATGGAAAAAATTGAAATCAAGGATGAGCCTGCCGGTATTGAATGCGAAAATTGTGGGCATGAAATGGTTTATAAAATGGGACGCTATGGGAAGTTTTTAGCGTGCTCTAATTTTCCTGAATGTAGAAACACGAAACCAATATTAAAGGAAATCGGAGTGAAGTGTCCAAAATGTAAAGAAGGAAATGTTGTTGAAAGGAAATCGAAAAAACGTCGAGTGTTTTATGGCTGTGACCGATTTCCAGAGTGTGATTTTCTTTCTTGGGACAAACCGATATCTCGACCATGTCCAAAATGTGATAACTTACTGGTTGAGAAGAAATCGAAAAAAGGAACACAAATTCAATGTACGCAATGTGAATATAAAGAGGCGCCGCAAACATAGGAGCTTTCCCATAAGTCTAATAGGGACTTGTGGGAAGCTCTTTTTTGTAGTCTGATAAATAGGGGCGTGTTGAGCCGTGTCCAGCCCCAGTCGCTACGTTTCTAATCGGGGGCTTACGCTTTTGTACTCTTATTATCATCGCTTTTTTGCTATCGTAGTATGATAATTTCTGCTTTCCGTAGTGGGTCCAAGCCTTCTGAGTTTAAGCTTGTCCTTTCTTTCATGGCTCGTTCAACTTGCTTTCGCCGGAATAGTAGATTGCAAGTACAGTTTTACTTTTATGTTATGTGTTTATGAAGGACTAGTAGTTTGAGATGTATAAAAAAAGGCTAAATAGCATATAAGGAGGAAAGTCTGATGACAAAAAAACATTATTATGTAACTGTAGATACACAGGATATTCGAGAAATCTCTATTCCTGATAGTGGTATAGAATATGAAATTATAGCTGATGCAAAAGAAATTGAAATGCTTAAGAAGTTATTCATGAAAAAAAACAACTATGCAGAACTTGCGATCGAGTATTTAGTGAAACCATTTGATGAATGGGGAGCAGATGCTGAACGATCTGCGTATAGTGACCATTTAATAACTATATATCATGAACTATATAAGTTTGGAACAGAAGATACAAAAGCGAAAATTAAAAAGTTAGGTGTAATAAAGTAATCCAAATAGCCGATATCAATGGTATGTGAGCTGTTATAGAAATTTAATTGTGAAATATGAATAGAAATTGTTGACTATGGACTTCGAAACAGATATAATAACGCATTGGTAAGGATATATACTTGACAGTCAAGAGCTAAGTATATGACCTTATTTCTATAGGGTTATAAAAGGAAAAAACAACTAAAAGTGACATCAATTCTGAATTTTGTTACAATTTAGTTAAGTTTATTGCTTCTCACTATTTTCTATGTTATGATTTATTCGCTGCTTAACGGGGTGAAAATTTGAATAATTATATGAATTATTGGCAATCCTTTAAGGAGTATTTACAAATAGAAAAAAACGCTTCGCCATATACTGTTAAATATTATCTGAATGATCTGGAAATATTTTTCGATTTCTTAACAGCAGAAGGTTTATCTAGTCTAGTTGATGTAGATCATAGGGTTGTCCGTTTATTCCTAAACACTTTGTATAATCGGCAGCTAAGCAGAAGATCTGTATCTAGAAAAATATCTAGTCTTCGAACTTTTTTCCGATACTTGGAAAGAGAAGAAGTGCTCACTGGAAATCCGTTTGTACAGGTGAAATTGCCAAAAACGGATACAACGATTCCGGGTTTTCTGTATCAAGAAGAGTTGGAGAAGCTTTTTGAGGTAAATGACCTTACTAACCCATTAGGCCAAAGAGATCAAGCAATTCTAGAACTACTTTACGCAACTGGCATGCGTGTTAGCGAATGTCAACAGCTATCATTGGAGCATATTGATTTCTTCATTGGTACCGTATTTGTTAGAGGGAAAGGCAGAAAAGAACGTTACATTCCTTATGGTAAATTTGCTGAAATAGCATTGGAAACCTACATACAGGATGGTAGGAATACGTTATTGTCTAAAGCAAAGCAATCTTCGGATGCAGTCTTCTTGAACAATCGGGGAAATCCAATAACTACACGTGGAATTAGGGAAGTATTGAACAAGATGGTTGAAAGAGCTGCGTTAACCGTTCATGTACACCCACATAAGTTACGGCATACCTTTGCCACACATTTACTAAATGAAGGTGCAGATTTACGTAGCGTTCAGGAATTACTTGGTCATGAGAATTTGTCAACTACACAAATTTATACCCATGTTACAAAAGATCATTTGCGCAGCGTATATATGAAAAGTCATCCACGAGCAAATGATTATTAATTGAGTAAAGAGGTGAGAAGGCGTGACAAATGAAATGCATGCCACTACGATTTTCGCCATAAGGCATAATGATCAATGTGCAATGAGCGGTGACGGTCAAGTAACATTAGGAAATGCGGTCGTTATGAAACATAAAGCAAAGAAAGTTCGTACTTTATATAAAGGCCAAGTACTTGCTGGCTTTGCTGGATCTGTTGCTGATGCATTTACGCTTTTTGAAAAATTTGAAGCTAAGCTAGAAGCATATAATGGAAATCTTGCAAGAGCGGCTGTAGAATTAGCAAAAGAGTGGCGCAGCGATAAGGTATTGCGGAAATTGGAAGCTATGCTTATCGTAATGAATAAAGAAAGTATGTTTTTAGTTTCTGGTACAGGTGAGGTCATTGAACCTGATGATGGCATATTGGCTATTGGCTCTGGAGGCAATTACGCACTTAGTGCTGGAAGAGCTCTAGCAAGGTATTCGAGTCAATTATCTGCACGGGAGATCGCTCAATCTGCATTAGAAATTGCCGGAGAAATATGTGTATATACAAATGATCACATCACACTGGAGGTACTTGATTAAAAGGAGGCCTTTTGGAAGAATGGGTATTGATTACACACCGAGACAGATAGTGGGACAGTTAGATAAG
The DNA here is from genome assembly GCF_034190895.1 of Virgibacillus sp. M23. NCBI lineage: Bacteria > Bacillati > Bacillota > Bacilli > Caryophanales > Bacillaceae > Virgibacillus > Virgibacillus sp. M23. The sequence goes on from NZ_JAWDHA010000011.1 coordinate 32,894, forward strand.
TTTATTATTGGTCAAAACAGCGCTAAGCGATCCGTTGCAGTGGCATTACGCAATCGTTACCGTCGTATGAAGCTGGATGAATCGCTAAAGGATGAAATTGTTCCTAAAAACATATTAATGATTGGTCCTACTGGAGTTGGGAAAACGGAGATAGCTAGACGATTAGCGAAGTTAGTTGGAGCTCCATTTGTCAAAGTAGAAGCAACTAAATTTACTGAGGTGGGCTATGTCGGTCGAGATGTAGAGTCCATGGTCCGTGATTTAGTAGAAATGTCTTTGCGGATGGTAAAAGAAGATAAAATGAAGCAAGTTGCAGATAAGGCAGAGAAAGAAGCAAATAAAAAGCTAGTAAATCTCCTAGTACCACATGCTAAAAAGGAAAACAATGCTAGAAATCCATTTGAAATGTTATTCGCTTCTAATTCAGATGACAATCATGAAGATGGAGATCAAGATCCGAAAGATGATGAAATTAGCAATAAGCGGAAACGTGTAGAACATCAATTGGCCCTGGGTGAATTAGAAGACCATATGGTATCGGTAGAAATAGAAGAACAAGCTCCTTCGATGTTTGACATGCTCCAAGGATCTGGTATGGAGCAAATGGGGATGAATATGCAGGATGCTTTCAGTCAGTTCATGCCCAAAAAGAAGAAGAAACGAAAAATGCCAGTATCAGAAGCAAGAAAAGTATTATCTCAGCAAGAAGCAAGCAAGCTTGTAGATATGGAAGAGGCTGCTCAAGAGGCAGTGCAGCTCGCGGAGCAATCAGGTATCTTATTTATTGATGAAATAGATAAAGTTGCTGGTAAACAGGAGCATAGTGCAAATGTATCTAGAGAAGGGGTCCAACGGGACATTTTACCGATTATTGAAGGTTCCACTGTAGTTACAAAACATGGACCTGTTAAAACAGATCATATGCTATTTATAGCAGCTGGTGCATTTCACATGTCCAAACCATCTGACCTGATTCCGGAATTGCAAGGTAGATTTCCAATCCGGGTTGAACTAGATAAACTATCAACAGAAGATTTCAAGCGCATATTAAAGGAACCATCAAATGCGCTCATAAAACAATATAAGGCTTTATTGAAAACAGAAGGTATAAATGTTGTATTTACAGACGAAGCTGTAGATAGATTAGCCGAAATAGCTTATCAAGTAAATCAGGAAATGGATAATATTGGAGCAAGGCGACTTCATACTATTTTGGAAAAATTACTGGAGGATCTTTCTTTTGAAGCACCCGATGTGACGATGGAAAAGATTGAAATAACTCCAGCATATGTCGATGAAAAATTAAGTACTATTGCAAAAAATAAAGATTTAAGTCAATATATACTATAATTTAAAAGGTTGAATGGAGGATCATTATGGAACTATTAAATCGCGCAAGAAAAATTAATGCTATGTTACAAAAATCTACAGGAAAGTCAGTTGATTTCAATGACATGTCTGCTTCTTTAAGGGATGTTATCAAAGGTAATGTTTACATCCTAAGCAGACGAGGGAAGCTATTAGGCTTTGCAATCAATCAAGAGATTGAAAATGAGAGAATGAAATCAATGCTAGAGGATCGCCAATTTCCGGAAGCATACACGGAGGGACTATTTAATATTCATGAGACTACAGCTAACTTAGATATCGACAGTCCACAAACTGTTTTCCCAGTCGAAAACCGTGAATTATTCCAATCAGGCCTAACTACGATTGTACCTATTATTGGTGGCGGAGAGCGATTAGGAACGCTTGTATTAGGACGGTTAACAGAGAGCTTTAGTGAGGATGATCTACTATTAGCTGAATACGGTGCTACTGTTGTTGGTATGGAAATTCTTCATGAAAAAACAGAAGAGATTGAAATGGAAGCTAGAAGTAAAGCTGTTGTTCAAATGGCGATCAGCTCGCTATCATACAGTGAACTAGAGGCTATTGATCACATTTTTGAAGAATTAAACGGCAACGAAGGTCTACTCGTAGCTAGTAAAATTGCAGATAGAGTTGGGATCACAAGATCAGTTATTGTAAATGCGCTTAGAAAATTAGAAAGTGCTGGTGTCATTGAGTCTCGTTCTTTAGGTATGAAAGGTACGTATATAAAAGTACTTAACAATAATTTCTTAGTTGAATTAGAAAAATTACGTTCAAGATAAAACGATATGTATTATAGAATACAGTCAAAATAATAGAAAATCCGAAGCATTTTGCTTCGGATTTTTTGTTTGTAATTATGCATGAAATGTCAAGTAAATCTTTGGTCAATTTCAGGACTTTTTATACAAGGATTTTCTATTACATAAGAACTAGGTATAATTTAAAATTTAGTTATTCTTGCAATTTCGACATAAAAATCCTACTTTAACTTACGATTTTCAAGTTAAAAAAAATTAATTAACAAAAATAGGTAATAATATGGTAAAATTGACCTATGCAAAATTAACCATATTTTGTTCTTTCTGAGGAAAATGTCGAAAAGTAATAGACTTTGGCAAACATATGACTTAAACTATTCGTAGACAAGCAATATTTTATGTCTGTCGTAATGCAAACGTAACTTTTTAGGAGGGATCAATGTGAGTCTATTTGGTGGAACTATCCATACGCTAGAAAATTCGTTAAATTATGCCTCTGCCAAAAACCGGGCAATTTCAACGAATCTTGCAAATATTGACACACCAAATTATAAGGCAAAAGACGTCGTGTTTAAAAATGTATTATCCGATGCAATGGCTTCAAACATAGAGGCGAAACGAACTAATTCTAAACATCTTTCCTTTCAAAATAATTCTAATTCCTATAAGACAGTTACGAAGCAAAACACTTCTTACGGTCATAATGGCAATAATGTGGATGTTGACAAAGAGATGGCAGAATTAGCAGAAAATCAGATCTATTATCAAGCATTAGTCGACCGCATAAATGGTAAGTTTGGTAGTTTACAAACAGCTTTAAGGGGAGGAAGGTAATATGTCGATATTCAATGCACTTCACTCGAGTGCTAGTGCTCTTACTGCTCAAAGGCTTCGTATGGATGTCATTTCTTCTAATATTGCTAATGCTCAAACGACGCGAGCAACAGTGAATGAAGAAGGAGAATTTGAAGCGTATCGAAGAAAAATGGTTTCCCTAGAACCAGAGACCAATAGTTTTAAATCATTCTTACATAGAGCAACCGGTTCAGAAGCTACCGCGGGTGTTAAGGTTACGGAAATAACAGAAGATGAAAGTCCATTCAAGCAGGTATATAATCCAACGCATCCCGATGCGAATGAGAATGGATATGTGGAATTACCGAATGTTGATCCACTTAAAGAAATGGTGGACTTAATGAGCGCAACAAGATCATATGAAGCTAACATTACCTCAGTAAATGCTAGTAAATCCATGTTAATGAAAGCACTAGAGATTGGGAAATAAATGTAAAGGAGTTTTTCGATGATTCAGTCAATAGGAAATCAAATACCACAAGCACCAGTATCCTCACAACTAGATTCTAAGCCAGCAATTTCTGCTGGGGAAGCACAGGGTAAGTTTGCAGCAGCTTTAAAGAATGCCATTAATGATGTCAATCAGGCACAAATTGCATCTGATCAAAAAACAGAAGCACTAGCTAATGGGAAAATCGATGACTTACACGATGTAATGATTACGGCACAAAAAGCTAGTATCACATTGGAAACTACCGTACAAGTCCAGAAAAAAGTAGTAGATGCCTATAAAGAAGTAATGAGCATGCAAGTATAATGATTTGCAATCATATATAGAAAAATTTACTACAGCACGTTAGTGGGGGAACTTATGAACGAGAAAATAAAGAACTGGAAAGACACTACTACGGCTTTCTGGAAGAATCGGACGAAAAGTCAAAAACGGATTTTTATAGGATCAATCATGATAGTTGTCCTTTTGATAGTAGGAATTCTATTCTTTTCCATGAATTCGAAATTTGTTCCACTATACAATAATTTGTCCATTCAGGAAGTTGGGCAGATAAAAACGGAACTAGATGCCAGAGGAGTTTCTTATGAATTAAAAGATGGGGGAACGACAATAACGGTTCCTGAACAACAAGTAGATTCATTACTCGTCGATTTAGCAGGGCAAGGCATCCCAAACAGTGGAAATATAGATTATTCCTTTTTTAGTGAGAATGCATCCTGGGGTGTAACAGAAAATGAATTTAACGTTATGAAGCTAGATGCAATGCAGACGGAGTTAGCTAATCTGATCAAAGGTATTGATGGGATACAAGATGCACAGGTGATGATTAATATGCCGGAGGATCCTGTATTTGTCAATGATACAAAACAAGAAGCGAGTGCATCAATTGTTATAAATACAGAGGCTGGCTATCAATTCCAAGAAGGACAAATAGATGGATTGTATCATTTAGTATCAAAGGCCGTCCCTAACTTACCAGCAGAAAATATAGCAATCACCAATCAGTATTTTGAAAGCTTTGAACAAAATGCTACTGCAGGAACTGGCGTACAGGATACACATACATATCAGCAAAATGTTAAAAAGGACATTGAAAAAGATATTCAGCAACGATTACAGCAGATGCTTGGAGCAATGGTAGGTCAAGGAAATGTCATTGTTTCCGTCACTTCTGATATTGATTTTACGCAAGAGAATCGTACTGAAGAAATTGTCGAACCAGTTGATCTAGAGAATATGGAAGGACTGCCAGTAAGTATTGAAACAATAAAAGAAACGTATACTGGTGAAGGTGCTGCAGCAGGAGGTACCGTAGGTACTGGGGATGAAGATATCGGTAACTATCAAGCGACGGATGATGGTGACAATGGTGAGTATGAAATGGCGAAAGAAACGATTAACAATGAATTTAATAAGATTCGAAAAAACATTGTTGAGAGTCCATATAAAGTGCGAGATTTAGGAATTCAAGTCGCTGTTAATAATGTTAAAACATCACAAGGAAAAGATGTAGAGTATTTAACACAGCAGGATGAAAACGCGGTTGAAGAGGGAATTAATTCGATTATGAACTCTATTATTACAACATCTATTGACGGGGAATATGCTGAGAACATTAACCCAGAAGAGAAAGTATCGATTGTCTTTCAAGAGTTTTCAGGTATGAAAAACGCTAAAGCTAGCACAACTCCTACTATACCAACTTGGCTATATATCGTAGGTGGGGGATTATTGCTCGCAATTATTGTCTTGATAGTATTCTTACTTCGCAGAAGAAAAGAAGAGGATGTTGAAGAGGAAGAGGTAGCTATCCAAGAGCCGATAGAAGTACCAGAAATCCCAGATCAAGAGGAATCGGAAACAACGATTCGTAAAAAACAATTAGAAAAGATAGCAAAAGAGAAACCAGAAGATTTTGCGAAATTACTAAGAAGCTGGATCGGAGAAGATTAGGAGGTATTACAATTGGCAAGACAAAAAGGTGTACTCACAGGTAAACAAAAAGCAGCAATTCTTTTAATCTCCTTAGGTCCAGATGTTTCGGCTCAAGTGTATAAGCATTTATCAGAAGAGGAGATCGAGAAGTTAAGTTTAGAAATCTCTTCCGTTAAGAAGGTAGATAGTAGTTTGAAAGAGGATGTGCTGGAGCAATTTCATCAAATTGCGGTAGCGCAGGATTATATTTCTCAAGGCGGTATTGGATATGCAAAAACCGTTTTAGAAAAAGCCTTTGGAAAACAAGAAGCTTCAAATATTATTAACCGCTTGACTTCTTCTTTACAAGTTAGACCATTTGATTTTGCTAGAAAAGCAGATCCGCAACAAGTTCTGAACTTTATACAGGGAGAGCATCCACAAACAATTGCTCTTGTGCTATCTTATCTAGATCCTGAGCAATCCGGTCAAATTCTCTCTGCATTGCCACAGGAGGTGCAAGCAGATGTCGCGAAACGGATAGCAACGATGAATTCGACCTCACCAGAAATTATTTCACAGGTCGAGCAGGTATTGGAAAAAAATATATCTTCTTCATTTACAGAAGACTACACACAAACTGGTGGAATTCAAGCTGTTGTTGAAGTGTTAAATGGTGTTGATAGAAGTACAGAACGAACGATTTTAGATGCTTTAGAAATCCAAGATCCAGAATTAGCTGATGAAATTAAGAAGCGGATGTTTGTATTTGAAGATATTGTTATTTTAGATAATCGCGCAATTCAACGTATCATTCGTGAAGTAGAAAATGAGGATCTACGTTTGTCATTGAAGGTTGCTAGTGATGAAGTGAAAGATATCGTCTTTAAGAATATGTCACAGCGTATGGCAGAAACCTTTAAAGAAGAAATGGAATACATGGGTCCAGTTCGTTTAAGAGATGTAGAGGAAGCACAAACAAGAATTGTTGCTATTATCCGAAGATTAGAGGATGTAGGTGAAATTGTTATTGCAAGGGGTGGAGGTGACGACATCATTGTCTAATTCATCTATTCGTAATGAAAGTAGGCAAATAAAAATTAAACCGATTAGCCTGCAACCTAGTGGTCAGCCAAAATCAGAATTAGAAGCAGCGTCCAAACAAGAAACGTTGCTTCAAGAAATTGAACAGGCACAAATTCAATTAGAAGAGTTAAAGAATCAATCACAGCAGCTTCTAGAAGAAACGGAAGCAGAAATTGAAAGCAAAAAGCAGGCATGGGAAACGGAAAAACAGACGTATATCGAAGCTGCTAGCAAGCAAGGTTTTTCTCAAGGTTATACAGATGGAGAATCAAAAAGTCTTGCTAAATATAAAAGTGACTTAGAAAAAGCTAATCAAATTATTGATACGGCAAGGAAAGACTATCAAGCGCTGATTGAGGATAATGTCGACACCATATTGGAAATCGCACTTCATACTGCTGAAAAGATTACAAAACAGAAAATTGATGAGGAACCTAACTCTTTCTTAGAAATTATTAATGCAGCAATAAAGGAATTAAAGGACCAATCGGTAATTTCCATTTACCTACACCCTAATCAGTATGAATCTGTTGTGCAGCATAAGGAAGAACTCGTCACGATAATTGAAAAGGATGCAAAGCTTGCCTTGTATGTTACGGATGAAGTAGAGGATTACGGTTGTATGATTAAGCATCCATTTGGGCAAATCGATGCAAGCGTTGATACACAGTTACAAGAAATCCGGCAAATACTATTTGAAGTTTCTGAGGAGAACAGACAATGAAGGTAGCGGATTATCTAACAGCAATTGATCAAGCAGATACCTACAAGCGGTATGGAAAAGTATTACGGGTTGTTGGAATTATGATTGAGTCAAAAGGTCCAGCAGCGAATGTCGGAGAAGTTTGTCTCATTCATTCCTCTTCTTCAAGCGGGAATCCTATTCTCTCGGAAGTAGTTGGCTTTAATAATGAAAAAATTATTCTAATGCCATATTCAGAGGTTGCAGAAATTGGACCCGGGTGCTTAGTAGAATCTACTGGCAAGGCATTAACAGTAAAAATTGGCCGTGGACTGATTGGCAAAGTAATAGATTCATTGGGAAACCCATTAGATCAAAGTCCTTTGCCGAAAGGTCTAGCAAATTATTTAACGGAGCAATCTCCTCCAAATCCAATGCTTCGCCCACCAATTGCACAACCAATGCAGGTTGGGATCAAAGCAGTTGACTCTTTACTGACTGTCGGAGAGGGACAGCGAATTGGAATATTTGCAGGAAGTGGTGTTGGAAAAAGTACATTACTAGGAATGATTGCTCGAAATAGTGGGGCAGATATTAATGTCATTGCATTAATCGGAGAACGCGGGCGAGAAGTAAGGGAGTTTATTGAAAAAGATTTAGGAGATGACGGACTAAAGAAATCGATTGTCGTTGTTGCTACTTCCGATCAACCAGCATTAATGCGAATAAAGGGAGCATATACAGCAACAGCAATAAGTGAATATTTTCGTGATCAAGGTTACCGTGTGAACCTAATGATGGACTCTGTTACACGTGTGGCTATGGCACAGCGTGAGGTTGGCTTGGCTACAGGTGAGCCGCCAACCACCAAAGGCTATACGCCCTCCGTATTTGCTACCTTGCCAAAATTGCTAGAACGAACCGGTACGAATGAAAATGGTACGGTTACAGCCTTCTATACCGTTTTGGTAGATGGAGATGATATGAATGAGCCGATTGCTGATACGGTACGTGGAATATTAGATGGTCATTTTGTAATGGATAGGAAATTAGCTGAGCGTGGACAATATCCAGCGATCAATGTGTTGAAATCTATTAGTCGTGTCATGAACCAAGTTGCAGATAACGAGCACAAGGAAACAGCTCAGGAGATACGTAAGCTCGTTGCTACTTATGAAGAAAATAGTGAACTGATTCAAATTGGCGCCTATAAACGAGGGACAGACAGTGAAATTGATCGAGCTATTTCTTATCACACTAAAATCCAATCGTTTCTTTCACAAGATATTTTTGAATATCATACACTTCAAGAATCGATTAATTCGATGAAAAACTTACTTCATGGAGGTGTAAGCTAATGGCGGAGACGGTTGTTTTATCCAAGATTTTACATATACGTGAAACCGAAAAAAAACACGCACAGAAGGCATATCAACAGTCTATTGATCTTTTTGAAAAAACAGCAACACAGCTCTATGAACTTCTTAAAAAGAAAGAAATGGCAGAGGAAGTATACGAGACTGCTCTTACGGAATCAACTACTCTTGATAAGTTAAAAGAACAATTTACTTATATCGAGCATTTAAATAATCATATTATGCACTTACAAGAAGAAGTCCAAAAGGCAAGATTCGATATGGAAGCAAAGCAATCCAAGCTCACAGATGCACATGTTGAGATGAAAAAATATGAAAAGATTATCGAAACTCGTAAGAAAGATGAAGCAGCAGCAAATCGCAAAAAGGAAAAGGCTACAATGGATGAGGTATCTATTTATCAATTTCTAAATCATAAAAATAGGTGAAGTGAATGGCAAAGAAAAACAATACAGATAAAAGAAAAATGAATCCTGTCCTATGGTTCCTCTTTGCAATTGTAATTCCTATTATCATTACAATTGCCCTAGCTACGGTCGTTTTGAGTATTGCTGGTATTGATGTTACCGGCTGGTTGAAGGATAAAGGTAATAATATACCGGTTGTTTCTTCATTCGTTGAAACAGATAAGGAAAAACAGTTGAAACGTGAAGATGAAAGCGTGAAAGCGATGATGTCTGATAAAGATGCTGAAATTGAGCAGCTAAAGGTGGATCTTACAGATAAGGAAGCTACTGTTGAACAGCTCGAACAAGAAATAATGAAGCTTGAAAATAATCAAGCTAATGAAAATGAAGAGCAGTCTGATGACGAACAGGTGAAAAAAGAGGTAACCACTGTCAAAACAATCGCCAATTCTTTTAAAGATATGGATCCTGATCAAGCAGCTAATATTTTACAAGAGCTTGAACAAGAAACGGCATTAGCAATAATGAAGGAATTGTCAAATGATACTCGTGGCAGCATTCTAGAGTCAATGAATGCAGAAACAGCTGCAAAGCTAACACAACAATTTATTAACAGCGGAAATTAATGTAATTGTATTGAAAGGAGGTGAAATAATGAACGCAATTGGGATGCTCTTTCAGCAATTACAAACTTCGAATCCAATGATGAAGCAAGATAGTCAATTAGGCCATACAAATGAGGAAGCTCAACCGTTTCAAGACCTATTACTTAGTAAGCAGCAATTACAAGAGGCAGCAAATAAGCTACTTCAAATGGGAATGCAATCCCAAGAGAACCAGCAAGATACACCAAGTATACCCTTTGAAACGATAGATATGACTTTCTTTAACATGCTATCCACATTAGATGGGAAAGAATTGACAGACAATAGGGTAGTAGGAAGCGAGCAAGAGAATGAAGGGCATGTCGAATCCAATGAAGAGACGGCGACGTGGATGCTACCTGCGCTTTTAACAGGCGACATCGAAGTACAACAGTTAGAACCTTCTTTACAACAGCAATTAGCGAGTATTTTTGCAAAGGTGGAAGCTGTTGTTTCGCAAATATCGAACAAGCAAGAGTTAATGAAGGCATCCACTAAACTCCTGCCATTATTACAGCAGTGGACAGATTCGGTGAAAGGTACAGAAAAGGTCTCTGTCGAGCAATTTTTAGCTAGTAAACCAGCAGATTCGAAAGAAAAAATAGTTTGGCAACAACTCGTACAAGCATTTGAAAAACGAAATCAAATAGCGCAAAAATTGCCTTATCATACGGATGCTAAAGTTACGAGCGCAGATGTTGCAAAATGGTTAGACCATGCACTAGAGACATTTTCATCGAAAAAAGATAGTATAGCTTATTCTCAAGTAGTAAATCAAGCAAATGTATCAACATTACCTATGGCAAAAATGGAGCAGCACATGATCTACTTAAACCCTAGCCAGCAGAACATGAATAATTCTGGACAAGAACTCATTCAGCAATTTCAGAAGATCATGAAGTCTAGTAAGTTCTTGACAATGGCGAATGGAAGTAATCAACTTCAAATTACCTTGCGTCCACAAAATTTAGGGGATATGGTTGTTCGCTTAACTCAAATGGATGGGCAGATGACAGTAAAGATCTTAGTAAGCTCACAGGTTACTAAAGATATGCTTGAGTCAAATATGCATCAACTAAGAAGTATGTTCTCACCTCAGCAAGTAGTTGTAGAGAAGCAAGAGATTCAGTTTCAACAGGGACAGCAAGTTCTTAAGGATACAGGATCTGAAGCCGATTCACAGCAATTTAGAGAACAGGATCAGCACGGAAATGACTCTCAAGAGAGTGAAAATAATCAGAATGAAGACTTTGCTACACAGTTTGAAGAACTATTATTAAATGAACAAGTATAGGAGGTGTTTATATGACAAAGATAGATCCATCATTATACTTGTCTAATCAACCTAGTAGATCGCCAAGCCCTGAATTAGGTAAGGATGAATTTTTGAAAATATTAATGACACAATTACAAAGTCAGGATCCAACAAATCCGATGGATGATCGAGAATTTATCTCGCAAATGGCGGAGTTCAGTTCATTAGAGCAAATGATGAATATGACTAATTCCATCGATACACTCGTACAAAGTCAGCTTGTCTCACCAGTAATTAAATATAGCCATATGATTGGAAAAGAAGTAACCTACCAAGCTTATGATGAAGAAACTGGTGAAAAGCTAGATATCGAAACAAGTAAAGTAATAGCTGTTAGTCAAAAGGATGGTTGGGCAATTTTAGAGTTAGAAAATGGGGAAAAGATCTATGCAGATGCAGCTATTCAAGTAAGTAATCCAGATAGTAGTGAAAATAATGGAGAGGATCCAACTGATCCAGAAAATCCGGAGGATGAAGAAAGTGAATAATATAGATCACCGGATTCATCAGTTGCCCCAGCAGGCTTTACAGATTCCTGGTGCTAAACATCCAAATAACCAAGTAAACAGGGCGAGCTTTAAGGATTTATTAACATCTGAATTGGGCTTAAAAGAGCTCAAAGTTAGTAAACATGCTACGGAGCGTTTACAGGAACGAAATATTCATATCGATAAGCACCAATGGCAAGTCATTGAAAGCAAAATGGCGGAGGCAAAGCAAAAAGGAATTACTGACTCGCTTGTTGTTTTGGATAATGCAGCATTACTTATAAGTACGAAAAACAATACAGTTGTTACTGCGATGGATCGAAAAGAAGCCACAAGTCGGATATTTACGAATATTAATGGAACGATTTTGATTGAGAAATAAGGCTGGACCCTTTTTAGGGAGGCCATCAGCTGTTGAATGATAGAAGCAGCCAATAAATTGATAACCAAAAAGGGGAAATGAACTATGTTACGTTCAATGTATGCAGGAATATCAGGCATGAAAGGATTCCAAACAAAGCTAGATGTAATAGGTAATAATATTGCTAATGTAAATACATCTGGATTTAAAAAAGGAAGAGTAACTTTCCAAGACATGATGAGTCAGACTACTTCTGGTGCTCAAGGACCAACTGCTGGTCGCGGTGGTGTAAACCCAGCTCAGGTAGGTTTAGGTTCGCAACTCGGTTCAATTGACAACATCCATTCACAAGGGTTTAGGCAATCAACTACTAGAGCATTAGATCTTGCTTTAGAGGGAGATGGAATGTTCGTTTTAGAAGGTAATGGAACGACGTATTACACGCGGGCAGGTAATTTTTACTTGGATACGAATGGTGACATTGTTAATTCAGATGGATTGTATTTACAAGATGTTAATAACGAAAAGATAAATATTCCAGACGATGCAAAAAGCTTTAGTATTGAATCAGATGGTACCGTAACTTATACAAATGAAGATGGGGACACAGAGACCGCTGGTCAAATCGGTTTAGCAAGCTTTGCTAATCCAGCAGGTTTAGAAAAAGCGGGAAGTAATCTTTTCTTAAATACGGAAAATGCCGGGTTAAATGGAATTGTTACTCCTGAAACAGATGGTACAGCGTCGATTGTAAGTGGCGCACTCGAAATGTCAAACGTTGATTTATCGGAAGAATTCACGGAAATGATTACAGCACAACGTGGTTTCCAAGCGAATACTCGAATAATAACAACATCAGATGAAATACTCCAGGAACTAGTAAATCTAAAACGATAGTAAGGGGGTAGGGAGTGTGATAAACACACTCCCGCCTAAATAATGATTTCTTTAACTCGATTAAATGGCGAACCATTTACTTTAAATGCGATCCTGATTGAACAGGTTCAAGAATTTCCAGATACAACGATCACCTTAACAAATGGTAAGAAATTAGTAGTAAAAAACTCTCATGCGGAAGTACTTCAATTAGTAATGGCCTATTATCAACAAATTGGTATACAAAGAGCACAAAGGGAGGTAAAGAAAGACGATGAGTAGTTTAATGAAAACAATGATCTCTTCATTGGCGGTATTGGCGATTGTGGGAATAGCTGCATTTGTAGTGGTATGGAATATGAACGCGGATGATCAAAAGGGATCTGCAGCATCTATTGATAAGATCGAAGAATTTTCTTATGAAACACCTGAAATAACAACAGATTTAGAGGATGGAAGTTTTGTTCGTATTCAGTTTCAAGTGATTACGAATAGGAAGGAAGCTAAAGAAGAAATTAGTAAGCGGGATTTTCAATTAAAAAACATTTTAATCAAAGAATTGGCTACAATGCAGGAAGAAGATTTCAAGAGTGGCTTAGGTGATTTAGAAGAAGTTGTTAAAACAAAGTTAAATGAAGTAATGACAACTGGAAAAATCACAGATGTATATACGATAAGCAAAATCTTACAATAAATAATTTATTTAGGACTCCACGATGGAGGTGAATATACTTGGTAGATGAAGTTCTTTCTCAAAATGAGATTGATGCCCTATTATCCGCAATTACTTCAGGTGAAATGGATGCGGAGGAATTAAAAAAAGAAGATAAAGAAAAGAAAGTTCGAGTATATGATTTTAAACGAGCATTACGATTTTCCAAGGATCAAATCCGCAGTATATCGCGAATTCATGAAAATTATGCACGACTATTAACTACCTTTTTTTCAGCACAATTAAGGACGTACATCAATATTACTGTTGCGTCAGTGGATCAGATTCCTTATGAAGAATTTATTCGTTCTGTTCCAAAAATGACTATTCTTAATACATATAGTGTCGAACCCTTAGAAGGTAGACTAGTAATGGAAGTTAACCCAAATATTGCTTATGCCATGCTTGATCGAACATTGGGCGGTATGGGAAGTGGAGTTAATAAAGTAGAAAACTTAACGGAAATCGAAACAATTCTAATGACACAGTTATTTGAAAAGGCAATTACCAATCTTCAAGAGGCGTGGGCTACCATTGTAGATATTGATCCAGTATTAGAAGATTTTGAAGTCAATCCACAATTTTTGCAGATGGTATCACCTAATGAAACGGTTGTGGTTGTTTCACTGAATACAACAATTGGTGAAGAAAGTGGCATGATTAATATTTGTATACCTCATATTGTGCTTGAACCAATTATTTCAAAGCTTTCGGTACATTACTGGATGCAAACATCTAGTAAAGAAAGAGACGTAGATGCATATGAAAAGTTAACAAAGAACTTACAACAAGCACAAATTGAAGTAAAAGCACTATTAGGAGAATCTACAATTTCAATTGAGCAATTTCTGAACTTAAATAAAGATGATGTTATCGGGTTGGATAATACAATAGAAAGCCCGCTAATATTGGCGGTAAATGATGCGCCAAAATTCTATGTACAGCCTGGTAAATATAAAAATAAAATGTCTGTTCAAATAATGGAAGAATTTAAAGGGGGGAACGAACATGGCGAATGACGGGATGCTTTCTCAAGATGAAATAGATGCATTATTAAAAGTTAGTTCTGATGAAGATGAAGAAGTAGAAAAAAACCCTACCAATGATCATCTATCAACAATTGAAGAGGATACGTTGGGAGAAATTGGCAATATTTCATTTGGAAGCTCTGCTACGACTTTATCGACATTATTAAATCAAAAGGTAGAAATAACAACACCGAAAGTTTCTGTCATGGAACAAAAGGAATTAGAGGCCTTTACATTTGAACCAGTAAGCGTTCAGGTTAACTATATAGAAGGGTTTACGGGTAGAAATGTGTTTGTGATCAAGGCCGAGGATGCTGCCATCATTTCCGATATCATGCTTGGTGGAGACGGTACAAAACCATCAGAAGAATTAAATGAAATTCACTTAAGTGCAGTACAAGAGGCAATGAATCAGATGATGGGTGCTGCAGCAACTAGTATGTCAACGGTCTTTAATAAGAAGGTAGATATATCACCACCAACGATTCATCTAGAAAATCCAGACAATCAGTCAGAAGCAGTACTTGATGAGAATCCTTTTGTTAAAGTTTCCTTCCAATTAAAGGTTGGTAATTTAATAGATTCTAATATCATGCAGCTCATGCCAATTCAATTCGCAAAAAATTTGGTTGATCAGTTATTAAATAGTGAACCAGCGGAACAAGAATCAGCTGTAGCGCTTGAGCAGGTGGAGGTGCCTATGTCTACAAATAAGCAAAGTCAATCCGTCTCATCTGAGGAGGTAAGAGAGGAACCGCAATACTTAGGTAATGCTGTTTCAGCACATAAATCAGTGCAAAAGGCTGATTTTTCCAACTTTGACCAGGTTGCATTAAATAATACCGAGCAACGGAATCTAGATATGCTTTTGGATATCCCGCTTAAGGTAACTGTAGAGCTTGGGAGGACAAAACGAACAATTAAGGATATTTTGGATTTGTCTTCTGGTTCAATTATTGAATTAGACAAGTTAGCAGGAGAGCCTGTCGATATATTAGTAAATGAAAAACTAATTGCTACTGGAGAAGTAGTTGTTATTGATGAAAACTTTGGCGTTCGTGTTACGGACATACTTAGTCAATCAGATAGAATAATGAAATTAAAATAATATCTTATTATACATAGGAGGATTTACGAATGGCACACCGTATTCTAATTGTTGATGATGCAGCTTTCATGCGAATGATGATTAAAGATATTTTAACTAAAAATGGGTTTGAGGTAGTAGGTGAAGCACAAGATGGTGCACAGGCGGTAGAAAAATATAATGAGCTTATGCCAGATCTTGTGACGATGGATATAACCATGCCTGAAAAAGATGGGATTTCAGCATTAAAGGAAATTCAAGCTAGTCATCCTGAAGCGAAAATAATTATGTGCTCTGCAATGGGGCAGCAAGCAATGGTTATTGATGCGATCCAAGCAGGAGCTAAAGATTTTATCGTTAAACCATTTCAGGCGGATCGTGTTTTAGAAGCAATTCAAAAGGCATTGAACTAAAAAGTGAGTGAATACTATTGAATAAATCGTTACGGTTTTGCATTCTACTGACTATTATTCTATTTTCATTTACTGTTTCCATAAAAGTAGATGCAGCAACCAAATCTGTTACTGATTGTTTAGAGAAAAATGCTGATTGCGAGCAACCAGCAGAGTCATCGACGGAAGATGGAGACACGGAGAAATCAACACTCTTATCGACGGAAGAAGATACAGAACCACTTTGGGTTAATTTTATAAAGCTATTTTTTGCTTTAGCACTCATATTGGGGCTGATCTATTTACTGTTAAAATTTTTAAAGAAGAAAAATGCCTTGTTTAATCAAGTGAAGTCACTAGAAAACCTTGGCGGTATTTCTGTTGGGCAAAACAAGTCAATTCAAATTATTCGTGTTGGTAGCAAGTTCTATCTTATTGGGGTTGGAGATAATGTAGAAATGCTTCAAGAGATTGACGATGAAGCATTAATGGAAGATTTGTTGAAAAGAAATACAACCGATGCCAATAGTCCATTATCAACTCTCGTCCAACGGGTAACCACAAAAGAAACTACCAATTCAGATTCTATACATTCGAAACAGAATTTTAAAGGTCATTTTGTGAACGAGCTGGATAAACTAAAAAAAAATAGAACCCAATTGATCCAACAGTATAAACAAAAGGAAGATCAGAATGAATGAATTTATCGATATGTTTTCCAGTTCCGATCCGGCAAATATCTCAACATCAGTTAAATTAATTCTTCTATTAACTGTATTGTCACTAGCACCAAGTATATTAATTTTGATGACGAGCTTTACTAGAATAATTATTGTGTTGTCATTTGTTCGTACGTCATTGGCGACACAGCAAATGCCACCAAATCAAGTACTAATTGGACTTGCGTTATTTTTAACGTTTTTCATTATGGCTCCAGTTTTCAATGAGGTGTATGACGAAGCATTAGAACCATTATTTGCCGAAGAGATTACGTTAGATGAAGCGTATGATCAAGCGAGTATACCCATAAAGGATTTTATGGCGGAGCATACGCGTCAGAAAGATTTAGCGCTTTTTATGAATTATGCAGAATTGGAACGTCCTGAAACTGTTCAGGACATTCCACTGACAACATTAGTACCTGCATTTGCAATAAGCGAATTGAAGACAGCATTTCAAATGGGGTTTATGATATTTGTTCCATTTTTAATCATTGATATGGCTGTTGCCAGTGTATTAATGTCGATGGGGATGATGATGCTTCCCCCAGTAATGATTTCTTTACCTTTTAAAATTCTATTATTTGTTCTTGTAGATGGCTGGTATTTAATTACCCACTCACTGTTGGATGGATTCTAATCTTAGGATGGACTGGTAGGTGGTATTCATGAAATGTTTCATAATTAGATTAGAGCATGCTGGAAACCACTTTGGAATGTTGCAACTAAAGTCATACTGCGAGTTGTATTCAGCATTAAGGAGGCTTTGCTCCCATGAGCAGTGAGTTCGTATTAACTTTGGCAGAAAAAGGTGTTTATACCATTCTATTAGTTACAGGTCCTTTGCTATTATTAGCTTTGGCTGTTGGATTACTGGTAAGTATCTTTCAAGCTACAACACAGATACAGGAACAAACGTTGGCGTTTATTCCCAAGATTGTGGCAGTACTGGTTGGTCTTGTATTCTTTGGGCCTTGGATGCTTACAGAAATGGTAGAATTCACATCCGAATTGTTTAAAAATATAAATCAGTTTGTAGGGTAATTGTATGCTAGAAATAATTAATGTTAATAGTATCCCTGTATTTTTGTTAATTCTTGTAAGAGTAGTAGCTTTTTTTGCTACAATGCCGTTGTTCTCTTATCGAACAATTCCGAGACCGTTTAAGCTAGGATTCAGTTTCTTCTTGGCTTTTCTAATGTTTTACACAGTGAATGCACCTTCCATACCAGTAGATGAAATGTATCTGTTATTAATCGTAAAAGAAGCTTTGGTAGGACTTTTTATCGGATTAATAGCCTATATTATCTTATCTGCTGTTCAAATTGCAGGCGGATTTATCGATTTTCAGATGGGGTTCGCAATAGCCAATGTTATTGATCCGCAAACTGGTGCTCAGAGTCCATTAACAGGACAGTACTTCTATATTATTGCTTTACTCTTTTTATTATCGGTAAATGGTCATCATATTTTAATAGATGGGATTGTAAATAGCTACCAATTTATACCAATAGATGCTTTTATCCCATTTCAAAATGAAAATATAGTTACATTTGTCATTGATACATTTAATAAAATGTTCCTTATTGCATTTCAAATTGCAATTCCAATTGTAGGTTGTTTATTTCTTGTTGACGTTGCCTTAGGTATTATAGCTAGAACTGTGCCTCAGTTAAATGTTTTTGTAGTAGGATTACCATTGAAAATTTTAGTGAGCTTTGTTGCCTTGTTATTTTTTATGAGTTTATATGTTGTTTTAGTGAAGAACTTGTTTGAAATTTTATTTGCTACAATCCGCAGCCTAATGCAATTGTTCGGAGGTGCTTAACTTGCAATTGAAACTCGATTTACAATTCTTTGCTGGTGAAAAGACAGAAAAAGCTACCCCGAAGAAAAGGCAGGATGAGCGAAAAAAAGGAAAGGTAGCCAAAAGTCAGGATGTTAATACAGCTTTTCTACTTTTATTCGCTTTTATCATTCTCTTTGTGTTCGGCGATTCCATGAAGAATAGTATGATGAGGTTATATGAGCATACTTTTACAGAGTTTATTCATTGGGATGTAACGGAAGAGACAGTACATAAAGTATTTTCAGGAGCAGCGATGGAAGTATCAAAAATGCTCGCACCACTTATGATAATTGCTATTGTAGCTGGCTTCGCTTCAAACTTTTTACAAATTGGCTTTTTGTTTACAACAGAGCCATTAAAGTTTGATTTAAAAAAAATCGATCCAATTCAAGGAGCGAAGCGTATATTTTCATTACGTGCATTAGTTGAACTTCTTAAGTCATTATTGAAAATTGTCTGTATTGGCGCTGTGACATTTACAGTGATATGGATATATAAGGACGATATGATGATGCTGTCCTTTAAAACAGTAGACAATGCACTTGGTTTTTTTGGGCAGGTTACGATGGTCATGGGAATAACAGCAATAATCGTATTATTATTTTTGGCCGTTTTTGATTATGCTTATCAACGTTATGACTATGAGAAAAACATGAAAATGTCAAAGCAAGACGTTAAGGATGAATATAAGAACATTGAAGGTGACCCACTTATAAAGTCGAAAATTAAAGAAAAGCAAAGACAAATGGCTACACGCAGAATGATGAGCGAGGTGCCCAATGCAGATGTAGTCATTACGAACCCGACCCACTTTGCAATTGCTATTAAATATGATGAGGCAAAAGCTGAAGCGCCATATATTTTAGCTAAAGGGATTGATGAGGTGGCGTTGAAGATTAAAGAAATAGCTCGTACAAATGAAGTAATGACGGTTGAGAATCGTCCCTTAGCACGATCTCTATATGGAGCAGTTGAAATAGGGGATGTAATTCCTGAAGAATTCTTTCAGGCGGTAGCAGAAATTTTGGCTTATGTATATAAGCTGGAGAAAAAAGTTTAAGCAATAAGGAGAGACCCCAATGAAAGCAAGAGATCTATCCGTTCTTTTAGGCGTTATTTTAATTATTATTATGTTGATTGTCCCGTTACCAGGATGGCTGTTAAGTGTATTGATATTAGGTAATATTTCATTAGCACTAATTGTAATCTTAGTTTCGATGAATACACAAGAGGCATTACAGTTTTCAGTCTTTCCTACACTTCTTTTGTTATTAACCTTATTTCGCCTAGGATTGAATGTATCTACAACAAGGTCGATCTTATCCGAAGCAGATGCTGGTGGGGTTGTTGATACATTTGGTTCCTTTGTAATTGGGGGGAATCCACTAGTAGGTTTTGTTGTATTTGTTATTTTAGTTATTATCCAATTTCTTGTAATCACTAAAGGTTCTGAGCGTGTTTCTGAGGTGGCGGCTAGATTTACTTTAGATGCGATGCCAGGTAAACAGATGAGCATAGATGCAGATTTGAACGCAGGTTTAATATCGGAACAACAAGCTAAAGAAAGACGAGAAAAAATAGAAAAGGAAGCAGATTTTCACGGTTCCATGGATGGTGCAAGTAAATTCGTAAAAGGCGATGCTATTGCGGGTATTATCATTGTACTAATCAATATTATTTTTGGTCTCGTTATTGGTATGGTACAGATGGACATGTCGTTTCAAGAAGCGATCAATACGTTTATGCGATTGACTGTAGGTGATGGATTAGTTAGTCAGATACCAGCTTTACTCATATCAACCGCAACAGGAATCGTAGTAACAAGAACAGCAGGAACAGGTAATTTAGGTACAGATGTTACTGGACAGCTACTCCAATACCCGAAGCTGCTATTTATTGCAGCAGGAACAGTGTTCTTATTAGGGTTAACACCCATCAACTTTTTTCTTACTACAATCATTGCTAGTTTACTAGCTTTAAGTGGGTATTTGTTATTAAAGCAGACAGAAGTAGTCTATGAACCAAGTGAGGAAGAGGAAGATGAAACGGAAAGTGCTGCAATGAAATCGCCTGAAAATGTTGTACATTTATTAAATATGGACCCTATCGAATTTGAGTTTGGTTATTCTCTTATACCGCTGGCTGACGCGAACCAAGGTGGCGATTTACTCGATCGAATTGTTATGATTCGAAGGCAGCTTGCAATTGAGCTAGGAATTGTTATTCCAGTAGTTCGAATTCGCGATAATATCCAGCTTAACCCGAATGAATATCGTTTAAAAGTAAAAGGAAATGAAGTAGCTTCTGGTGAATTATTGCTTGATCATTATTTAGCAATGGCTCCAGATATGGAAGATGACGAAATTGATGGTATAGATACAAAAGAGCCAGCTTTTGGCCTACCTGCAAAGTGGATCAACGAAGATTTAAAGGATGAAGCAGAGTTATCCGGTTATACGGTAGTAGATCCACCTTCTGTTGTATCCACACATCTAACGGAAATCATTAAAGAACATGCTCATGAATTATTAGGTAGACAAGAGACTAAGCAATTAATTGATCATTTAAAGGAAACCTATCCAATACTTGTTGAAGAAGTAACACCAGAGCCACTTGCAGTAGGTGATATTCAAAAAGTACTAGGTAAGCTTTTAAAAGAAAAAGTGTCAATCCGTAATCTCCCTATTATATTTGAAACACTTGCAGACTTTGCAAAATTAACAAACGATACCGATTTACTAGCTGAATATGTAAGACAAGCATTATCATCTCAATTAACTAAGCAATATACTGACGAAGATATGGCATTAAAAGTAGTTACTCTTTCTGGAAAAGTAGAGAAAGCAATTGCTGAGAGTATTCAACAGACAGAGCATGGAAGCTATCTTTCCATGGATCCTGATGTTCAGCAACGGGTGATCAACCAATTACATGAAGAGGTAGAAAAACTGACCATACAGGAAGAGACAGCGATATTGCTTTGTTCTCCAGCAGTAAGAATGTATGTCAAACAGTTACTAGATCGATATTTACCGCAAGTTGTTGTATTGTCCTATAATGAGCTAGAGCCCAACGTACAAGTACAAAGTGTCGGGGTGGTGAATATTGCATGAAGGTAAAAAAATATGTAGCTGATACGATGCCTGAAGCGATGAAACAAGTTAGGAAAGAGCTTGGTACAGAAGCCGTTATTTTAAATTCTAGGGAAGTAAAGAAAAAAAGATTTCTCGGTCTGTTGACAAAACAGCAAATTGAAGTAATAGCCGCAAGAGATCCGCAACCACATTTATCTAAGAAAAAGGTAGTAATGCCCAATAAAAAGGTAGAATCGAATGAAGCTTATCATGAAAGAGATGACCAACATGTACTGCGTGAGCTAAGACAGGTAAAAGAATTACTACATCACTCTGCAATTGGGAATTTTACGTACCCTGCTGATTTTCAATTAGCATATAATTATTTACTTGAACAAGAAGTAGATACCGAAATTGCTACAAGCATTATTGATTCTGTCTTGCATAGGCAGGAGGATGCAGAACAACATAGTAGTAGCTACAAGTCGATCATATCTGAAGTCAAACAGGAAATAGAGAATAGACTCAAACAGGTCTCCTTCGAAGGGATATCCTATGATAAGAAATTAGTTTACTTTGTTGGACCAACTGGTGTAGGAAAAACAACTACAATTGCAAAAGTTGCTGCAAACAGTAAGCTAAATGATCATAAAAAAATCGCTTTTATCACTACAGATACGTATCGTATTGCAGCTGTTGAGCAGTTAAAAACATATGCAAAAATATTGAATGTGCCAGTAGAAGTAGCCTATACGGAGGAAGATTTCCAAAAAGCAATCGAGAAATTTAACACATTTGATTTAATATTTGTTGATACCGCAGGTCGTAATTTTAGAGATGAAAAATACGTAAAACAAATGAAACAAGATACAAAAAGTAATCTGGAATCAGATACGTATTTAGTTCTATCATTAACGGCTAAACCAAGAGATATCAGCGAAATATATGATCAATTTGAAGAAATTTCTATTAAAGAAGTGATTTTGACTAAGATAGATGAAACGAGTCAATTCGGTAGTATTCTAAATATTTCCCTTGGAAAACAGATCGGAATTGGTTATATAACAAATGGTCAAGATGTGCCTGAAGACTTAATCTACCCATCACCTAAACAGTTAGCTTCGTTTGTAATGAGGTCATCGGATGAGGCATGATCAGGCAGATGGACTTCGAAAAAAGTTAAAAGCAATGCAGGACTTTACACAGGCGAAGACAATAGCTGTAATTAGTGGAAAGGGTGGGGTAGGAAAATCAAATATTACGATAAATTTTTCATTGGAATTAGTAAGACAACGTAATAGAGTGCTAGTTATTGATATGGACATAGGTATGGGAAATATTGATATTTTATTAGGATTACATGTTGAAAGAACGATTATCGATATGTTTGAAGAGCACCTATCTATTCAGGAAATTATTCAACATGGTCCAGGGGATTTGGATTATATCGCAGCTGGTTCTGGATTAAGTGATATTTTTTCCATCGATCAGCATAAAAGGAATTTCTTCTTTCAGCAATATAAGAAACTAGTTAATTACTACGATTTTATCATTTTTGATATGGGAGCAGGAATTACACAAGATAGTTTATCAATTATCTTAGCATCTGATGAATGCTTTGTGATCACCACACCTGAGCCTACCTCTATCACAGATGCTTATAGCATGATAAAGCATATTGTTTCTTATGACGATACGCTACCAATGCAAGTGATTATGAATCGAAGTCATTCAGAAAAAGAAGGGTGGGAAGCACTAAGGCGATTCAATCAGGTAATTTTTCAATTTTTACAAGTGGAAACGAAGTTATTAGGTACATTACCTGAGGATAGAACAGTGACCACGGCTGTCATTAGGCAAACCCCTTACGTATTATTGAAAAAAAATTCTGCTGTTGCCAGAGCAATGAAGCAGTTAGTAAAGAATTATTGTAGTGTTCAGCCTGTAAATCAATCAGATACTACGCCATCATTTTTAGGTAAACTAAAACAGCTTTTAACGGAAAGGTAAATGGCCATGAGTAAAATTCGTGTCATTATTATTGACGATTCAGCTTTTATGCGTAAAGTGATTTCAGACATTTTAACAAGTGATAATCGTATGGAAGTAATTGCAACAGCTAGAAATGGTGAAGATGGAATCAATAAAGTTAAAAAATTACAACCAGATGTTGTTACCTTAGATATTCATATGCCCATTATGGATGGGATAACAGCTTTACGTGAATTAATGAACAGCAATCCTATACCAGTAGTTATGCTTTCAAGTGCCGCCTCTGAGGATACAACAATCAAGACAGTACAGGCAATTTCAAGTGGTGCAGTAGACTTTATTACGAAGCCATCTGGTCCCATCTCAATTGATATTGAAACGATGAAGCAGGAAATTATATCGAAGGTTATTACGGCGTCAAAGGTTAGATTACCTTTACAGCAGCAGGAGGAGAGGGCGAAGGAAAAACCCCCATCTTTACCAACTGGTCATGCTCGTGCTTTAACTAAATTCGCACAGAGTATTGTCGCAATCGGGACATCAACAGGTGGACCGAGAGCGCTTCAACAGATTATTACTCGATTACCTAAAAACATAAAAGCACCAGTTTTTATCGTACAACATATGCCAGCAGGTTTTACGAAATCTCTTGCTGAACGATTAAATCAAAAATCCCAGGTTACTGTAAAAGAAGCGATACATGGAGAAATAGTGAAAAACGGAACTGTTTATATTGCTCCAGGAGATTTACATATGAAACTAAAGTCTATCGGCACATCTGTAGCAATAGAACTAACGAAGGAAAAAGCAGTTAATGGACATAGACCATCGGTGGATGTGTTATTTACTTCACTTGCCAATGTAAAGCATGTTAATAAGCTGGCAGTCGTGCTTACTGGGATGGGGAGCGATGGTAGTAATGGTATCAAAGCTCTAAAGGCAGGGGATAAGGATACCGTTGTTATCGCTGAATCAGAAGAATCAGCTGTTGTTTATGGCATGCCCAAAGCAGCGGTGCGAACAAATCTCGTTACTAAAGAAGTGGTGTTAAGTGACATAAGCGACTTTATAACAAAATTATTATAGGTGGAGGGCTTTAATGTGGATACAACAGAGTATTTAGGAGTTTTTATTGATGAAAGTAATGAGCATTTAGAAGTTTTGTATAATCAGCTTTTAGCCTTAGAGAAAAACCCTAATGAAAAGAAAATCATTGAAGAGATTTTTCGAGCTGCTCATACATTAAAGGGAATGTCAGCAACAATGGGTTTTAGTGATTTAGCAAATTTAACCCATAAACTAGAAAATGTATTTGATGCAATCAAGTATGAGAAGGTTACTGTTAACGTCGAAATGATGGATATTTTATTCGCAGCAGTGGACCATTTAAATGAAATGGTAGAAGACATTTCGAGTGGTGGCGATGGCACGAGAGATGTTTCTCAAGCTGTTGAACAATTGCAGGCTATCGAAAGCGGGAATTCTGTTTCGGCTGTACAGATGAAAGAAGCAGATAGCACAACCCAGCAACAAGAAGCGACTCAGCTACAACATGTTCAGGGTTTAGATGAGTTTGAACTTACGATACTAAGTGAATCATCAGACCGTGGATATTCCAATTATGAGATTAACGTGACTTTAAGAGAAGACTGTCTCTTAAAAGGTGCAAGAGTATTTATGGTCTTTGAGGTTTTAGAGAAATTGGGAGAAATCGTTAAATCTGAGCCATCTGTAAATGAATTAGAAGAAGAACAATTTGATACTAGTTTTACAGTAATATTCATATCAGAACATTCTAAAGAAAAAATTTCAACAAATATAGAAAAAGTTTCAGAAATTGAACAAGTAGAAGTTCATACTTTCTCAGCAAGCACGTATAAAGCTGATCAACAAAGCAATGATAAAGCAAGGGATGAACAGCAGACCCAAGAAACGAAGTCCAATAAGGACAAAAAGCAGCAAAATTCTGCTAAAACTTCAGCAAACAAGACGATACGAGTTAATATTGACCGACTTGATGTCCTGATGAATTTATTCGAGGAGCTTGTCGTCGATCGAGGCAGATTAGAACAAATTTCTCTAGACTTAAACCATGGAGATTTACAGGAGACCGTAGAGCATATGTCTCGCGTGTCTAGTGATTTACAATCCATCATTTTAACGATGCGGATGGTGCCAATAGAGCAAGTGTTTAATAGGTTCCCTCGTATGATTCGCCAACTAGCAAGGGATCTAAATAAAAATGTGGAAATTGAGATTATTGGGGCAGAAACGGAACTAGATCGAACCGTAATAGATGAAATAGGTGATCCGCTCGTTCACTTAATACGGAATGCAATTGATCATGGTATTGAATCTCCAGACGAACGGTTAAAAAAAGGAAAGTCTGAACACGGAACGATTAAACTCGAAGCTTATCACAGTGGCAATCACGTTTTCATCGAAATTGAAGATGATGGTGCTGGTATAAATAAAGAAAAAGTATTAAAGAAAGCTATCGCAAATGGTGTTGTTAATGATAGTCAATCCGAATTATTGTCAGATCAGCAGATATTCGAATTGATTATGGCAAGTGGTTTTTCTACTGCAGATACGGTTTCAGATATATCCGGAAGAGGTGTAGGTCTAGACGTTGTTAAAAATACAATTGAATCATTAGGTGGAAGGATTTCGATTGATGCTAAGAAAGATCAAGGGTCTATCTTTTCTATACAATTACCTTTAACGTTATCCATTATTTCCGTATTGCTTATCGAATTACAAAATGAAAAATACGCTATTCCATTGTCATCCATTATTGAAACGGCAATTATTCATCGGGATGATATCATGCATGCACATAATACAAAAGTAATTGATTTTAGAGGGAAAGTGGTTCCATTAGCATTTCTCAATGATATTTTTACTGTTCCAGCAGATGATAATGTAATAGATAATGAATATATATCGGTTGTCATTGTTAAAAAAGGGAATAAAATGACAGGACTCGTTGTTGATGCCTTTATAGGACAACAGGAGGTAGTTTTAAAATCCTTAGGCAGTTATTTATCAAATACATTTGCTATTTCTGGAGCAACGATACTAGGTGATGGGGAAGTAGCTTTAATCGTAGATAGTAATGCATTAGTTATATAAAAATGATAATTGGAGGAGAAAAAAATGGAAAATGAAACGTTAATGAATAGGAAAGTAATTGTATTTCAATTAGAGGATGAAGAGTTCGCTGTCTCTGTGCAGCAGGTGGGATCTATTGAAAAGATGATTCCAATTACAAGAGTGCCACAAACAGCTGACTTTGTGAAAGGTGTCATAAATTTAAGAGGAGTGGTTACGCCTGTTATTGATTTACGATTACGTTTTGGGATGAAGGAAACAGCATTTTCTGATTCAACCAGAATTATTATTGTTTTCGTAGATGATATGGAAGTTGGTCTCGTAGTAGATGCTGCAAATGATGTGATTGATATTCCAGAAAATGAGATTGAACCTGCACCTGAAGTTATTGGTACGGTTGATGCGGATTATATAGAAGGGGTAGCAAAATTAGATGATCGTCTATTAATCCTTCTTAATTTGCAAAAAGTATTAACCGAAGATGAAATTCATGAATTAAAATCTGTCGAAGGATAATCGTTCATGGACTATACAAAACTCACGACCATACAGCGAGATGTTTTGCGAGAAATTGGAAATATTGGAGCAGGAAATGCGGCAACTTCCATGTCTAAATTACTAAATAGAAAAATAGATATGGAAGTTCCTTCCGTAAACGTTGTAAGCTATGACGAAATGATGGAGTTGCTGGGGGGGCCAGATGAAGTTATTGTTGCACTTTTATTCCGAATACAGGGCGTTGCACCAGGAACCGTTTATTTTATCCTATCAACTGAGAGGGCTGAAGCATTAGTTAGAGAAATAACAGGAGATCAAGCAATGAATTTACTTGCTTCTTCTGATAATGAACTAGCTATTTCTGTACTTAAAGAAACCGGAAATATTGTTACTGGTGCATACCTATCTGCTCTATCAGATTTCACACAAGTAAATATGCAGCCATCTGTTCCGTATCTCAGCATAGATATGGCAGGAGCGATTTTAACGGCAGGACTTATTGAACTATCACAAGTTACGGATTATGCAATCATTATCAATACGAAGATGAATCCCTCGCATCTATCTCATAGTATAGAAGGTCATTTTCTCTTTATTCCTGATCCAGACTCATTCCCAAAGTTATTTCAAGCGTTAGGAATAAATGGATATGAATAAAACAGCGTCGATCATCAAAGTAGGTATTGCAGATTTAAATGTTGTAACTCCTCCTATGAAAATTAGAACATCTGGATTAGGATCGTGTGTAGGAGTAGTAATTTATGATGAAACGGAAAAGGTTTCGGGATTGGCTCATATCCTGCTTCCAAATTCTCAATTGGCCAGACAGAAGCAATACAATCCGTATAAATATGCAGACACAGCCATCCCAAAATTAATTACAAAAATGATAGATTGTGGAGCTAATAAACATAAATTAAAAGCAAAAATTGCTGGTGGTGCGCAAATGTTTCAATTTGCTTCTGGTTCCGATATGATGCGAATTGGCCCTCGAAATGTAGAGGCAGTTTTAGATAAGCTAAAGGATTGTAATATTCCAGTAGTTGCTCAAGATGTGGGAGGAAATACTGGTAGAACAATAGAATTTGATCCAGAAACCAGTAAGCTAAAAATCAGAAAAATTAATAGAGAAGAAACCTTTATTTAGAATAGATCAGAGCAGATCGTAATAAAAGGGGTGTATATAATGATAGTGAATGAATCTCCTCATGAAGAGAAGCTGTGGGATGACTGGTTAGTTTATAATAACATGGATGCAGCAAATCAACTTATTGATAAATATATGTATCTTGTAAGTTTTCATGTGGAGAGAATTGCAAGTAACTTGCCGAGCAATGTCAATAGAGGGGATGTTAAGAGCTTTGGCTTAATGGGACTATATGATGCACTAAAGAAATTCGATCCGAGCAGAGATCTAAAATTCGATACGTATGCATCATTTCGGATTAAAGGTGCGATAATGGATGGATTACGAAGGGAAGATTGGTTGCCCCGCTCTTTACGAGATAAAACGAAGAAAATTGAGCAGGTGTCAAACCAAATAGAGCAAAAAAACCAAAGAAAGCCAACTACCGAAGAAATAGCAGACAACATCGGCATGACAGTGAAAGAGGTGGAGAGTGCAATGTGTGACTCACTTTTTGCTAATATATTGTCTATAGAAGATAAGCCAAGTGACCAGAAGATGAAGTTAAAAGAGGGGATTGGCTACTCTATCCCTGATGATAAAACAGTCGCACCAGAAGATCATATGATAAACAATGAATTAAAAGATGAACTTAAAGAAGGAATAAAGGCTTTAAATGAAAATGAACAAATGGTAATTAGTTTGTTTTATCACGAGGAGCTAACATTAACAGAAATTGGACAAGTACTAGGCTTAACTACTTCACGAATATCACAAATACACAAAAAATCGATAGTCAAACTTCGATCTACCTTAAAAAAAATACAATCCTTTTCATAAAGGGTGTTTATACAAAGTGAAGATTTGAAGAGTCGGGTATGTAAAAGAATATCAATTGCTTTGATAACTGCTATTACAATTGAAGTAAGCAAAATGCATAATGAATGGAATACAACATTAGCAATCATTCGATATATCTTTTCTCCTCACTTTTTAAAATCCATATAACGGGATGATGTGGAAGTAAAAGGAGGAAATACAAGTGGGTCAATTAGATGATATCTTTCAAGTAACTATTTCTAAGGATAAGATGGTCGCACAGTTAGATACGAAAGAACAAATAGAGAGAGAAATTAGTAGTATTTCGGATGAGGAAATTCGTCAATTCTTACGAGATCATCGAATTTTATATGGAGTCATGGAGGAATCAATATCTCAACTTTCTAGTAATTTGTCGGAAATAACCTTTCCAATAACGGTTGCAAAAGGGAAGCAAGTGAAACATGGTAAAGATGGGGTTTTGCAATATATCTCTGATTTTACAACAGATATCGTTCGTGATCGTAATTGGAATTTCAGGGATGTTATGCGGATTCCTACTGTGAGAAAAGGGGAAAAAATTGCAGAGCTGTATGACCCATCCGAAGGTGAATGTGGGTATACGATTGATGGTACAAAAATTGCCGCTCGACCTGGAAGACCAGCGGTTGTAAAGGCCGGGAAAAATGTTGTATATCGGGAGGAAGATCAATCCTTTTATGCTGCATCTGAGGGGCAATTAAGTAAGGTCGACAAGTGGATCCAAATTCAGCCTGTATTTGAAGTAGAAGAAACATTATCCATGAAAAATGGAAATCTTGATTTTGTAGGAACCATTATTATTCATGGAGATGTTCCCACTGGATATACAGTCAAGGCAAAAGGTGATGTTAAAATATTTGGTATGGTTGAGGCGGCTACGGTGATTGCTGGAGGTTCTGTTTATGTATCAGAGGGCTTGGCTGGCCAAGCAAAAGGAACTATAAGAGCGGACGAATCCATTAAAATTGGCTATATTAATCAAGGCATCGCTGTTGCTGGACAAGATTTATATGTAGAAAACTCCATTCTACATAGTAACTGTACGGTCAAGGGTCATGTTTTCTGTCAAAAAGGGAACATTATAGGAGGTGCCCTTTCTGCAGGTAAATCGATAGAAGCAAAGGACATTGGTAATCGTCTTAGCACGGAAACAGAGATTATATTCGGTGTAGATAAATCCATTGAAACGAAGGAAAGGCAGTTACAAGAGAAAAAAAAGGAATTAGAAGATACGCTGTCGAAATTAAGAATATTA
The DNA here is from genome assembly GCF_034190895.1 of Virgibacillus sp. M23. Lineage (NCBI taxonomy): Bacteria > Bacillati > Bacillota > Bacilli > Caryophanales > Bacillaceae > Virgibacillus > Virgibacillus sp. M23. Next base: position 63,194 of record NZ_JAWDHA010000011.1, read on the forward strand.
GGCGAAAAAATAAAGCAAAGAGATATTGAGCAAAATCCAAAGCTCCGCATCACCCTACTTCGTCAAAAGAATTCATGGAACAAAACGAATGAACAACTTGAAGAAGTAACATTGCAACTTGATAAACTCAACTCCAGTATAGGTAGTGAACATTATGCAGAATTAATTGTAAGAAATTATATTTTTTCGAATGTAATCGTTGCATTTGGGAAATATCGACGAATTATCAAAGACAATCAACATTTTGTGAAAATGCATTTAGTAGATAATGAGATTGTTATTTATCCATTATTCGAATAGCCGTAAGGGGTGTAGATTTTATGGGTTGGAAATCGATAGAATTACAAGTTGCTATTCCTCGTTCTCAGGATGCAGGTAAAATGCAAGAGCAAATGCTAAAACAAAATGAGAATTTCCAAACATCACTTGCCCAAACACAGCTACAACAAGAAGAGCTAAAACGGAAACGAGTAATGGGGTCAAAGGATCTTCAGCAATTAAAATGGAAACAGCAACAAGATCAAAAAAGATTGAACGCTTCTATTCAAGCAAAAGATGAAGAAAAAGAGCGAGAACGAAAAGAATGGCGTCATCCTTATTTAGGAAAACGTGTAGATTTTAATGGATAAAAGAGGGATTCGATGACATCGTTTTTATTAATTATCAGCTTTTTGTTACATATTATTGCCTTTGCTGCTATTTATCAATTATTAAAACAGGTAAGGCAGCCAAATCAGCCAAACCAAATAAGTTCTGAAGAAATAAATTCTCTCCTCGACAACTATCTAGAAGAATTGAAAGAGGAAAATGACAGATTGATAAATCAGTTAACTACACATAGAGATAGAAAGTCCAAAGAGGTATCTGAGGCTTCTGCCACACAGGATTCTAAAAGGGCTGGAGAAATACAGCAAGCTCATTCCGAATACGAGCCAGAGGTTCACGAGGATGATCAAGTAGAAGCCTCTTTACAAGCAAGGATATTACATCTGTATAGCAAAGGGTTATCTATTACAGAAATTGCTCGGCAATTAAATTGTGGAAAGACGGAGGCTGAATTGATTATCAAAATGGCTGGTAAGCATGCATAGCATTAATTTTATGCACATAAATACGAAAAAATTCATATGTTTGACTTGATAAGTCTTCATGCTTATGATATATTATTTTTTGGTGTGAATACTATGTTCTTCGTAGGTTGAGCAAGTAATAAATACACACGTTTAGTGATTTGTAAATGTGGTGCCATGTAAATGGTCTGTTTGCAAAAATGATCTAAACGGAGGAAAAAAACCATTTAGGAGGAATTTTTAATGTCAGCAATTTCAATGAAGCAATTACTTGAAGCTGGTGTACATTTTGGACATCAGACCCGTCGCTGGAATCCAAAGATGAAAAAATACATCTTTACAGAGCGTAACGGAATTTATATCATTGATCTTCAAAAAACAGTGAAGAAGGTTGATGAAGCGTACAATTATGTAAAGGATGTTGTAGCTGATGGTGGTACAATCCTTTTCGTAGGTACAAAAAAACAAGCACAAGACTCTGTGCGTGATGAGGCAACTCGTTCTGGTATGTACTATGTAAACCAACGTTGGTTAGGTGGTACACTTACTAACTTCCAAACAATTCGTAAACGTATCAATCGTTTGAAAGATATCGAACGTATGGAAGAAGATGGCACATTTGAAGTGTTACCTAAAAAAGAAGTTGTTAACTTATTAAAAGAAAAAGATCGCCTAGTTAAATTCCTTGGTGGAATTAAAGAAATGAATAAACTACCTGATGCATTGTTTGTCATTGATCCACGTAAAGAACGAATTGCGATTGCAGAGGCGCATAAATTAAATATTCCGATTATCGGAATTGTGGATACAAACTGTGACCCTGATGAAATTGATTATGTAATTCCTGCAAACGATGATGCTATTCGTGCGGTGAAACTTTTGACTTCAAAAATGGCAGATGCTATTTTAGAGGTGAAACAAGGGGAAGAAACAGAAGAAGTGCAAGAAGAGCAACAGGAAGCAACCGATTCTGAAACAGAACAAGAGTAATCAATTGAAAGGTGAGGGTGATAAGAGGATAAGAGCCTTTTATCACCTTTTTTAAAGAACGAGATACTACATTGATTATCCAAAGGAGGATTTTTATGGCTATTACTGCAAAAATGGTAAAAGAATTACGTGAAAAAACTGGCGCAGGTATGATGGATTGTAAAAAAGCGCTACAAGAAACGGACGGAGATATTGAGAAAGCAATTGATTATCTTCGTGAAAAAGGAATTTCAAAAGCAGCGAAGAAGGCTGACCGAATTGCTGCGGAGGGTTCAACGTACATTGAAATAGACGGTAATAAAGCAGTTCTTTTAGAAGTTAACTGTGAAACAGATTTCGTAACCAAGAATGATCAGTTTAAACAATTACTTTCTGATTTAGCAAAACATTTACTTAATCGTAACCCTGCAACGCTGGAAGAAGCGTTGCAACAAGAAATGGATGGTAGTGGAGACACTGTAGAGAATTACATTAATTCTGCTGTTGCAAAAATTGGTGAGAAATTATCGCTACGCCGTTTTACAATCTTGTCAAAAACAGACAACGACGCATTTGGTGAGTATTTGCATATGGGTGGCCGCATCGGTGTATTAACGCTACTAGAAGGTACAACAGACGAGCAAGTAGCGAAAGATGTTGCGATGCATGTAGCAGCAGTAAACCCTCGTTATGTATCACGTGATGCTGTATCTGATGAAGAGGTAAACCATGAGCGTGAAGTATTAAAAGCTCAAGCTTTAAATGAAGGTAAGCCAGAACATATTGTCGATAAAATGGTTGAAGGACGCCTTGGTAAATTCTTTGAAGAAATTTGTTTATTAGAACAAAGCTTCGTTAAAGATCCAGATCAAAAAGTGAAAAAATATGTAACGGATAAGGGCGCATCTGTACAAACATTTGTACGATATGAAGTTGGCGAAGGTATGGAAAAACGTGATGAAAACTTCGCTGATGAAGTAATGAGCCAAATTAAAAAATAAATGGTAGGTCAATAGGGAGCACAATAGTTGTTCCCTATTTCTCCATCTATCCCCAAGTGAACAAAACTACAAAACAATATCAAATTTCTATGGAGGTTATTATGACAACAGCTCGTTACCGTAGAATCGTACTTAAATTAAGTGGAGAAGCTTTAAGTGGCGAACAAGGATATGGCATTGAACCTAAAATTATTCAGTCTATCGCTAATCAAGTGAAAGAAGTTGCCGAGTTAGATGTTGAGATCGCAATCGTCGTAGGTGGTGGAAATATCTGGCGAGGCAAGGTTGGTAGTGAAATGGGTATGGATCGTGCTACTGCTGACTATATGGGAATGTTAGCAACAATTATGAATTCTCTAGCACTTCAAGATGGACTGGAAAATATGGGTATACCTACTAGAGTACAGACATCAATCGAAATGCGACAAGTGGCTGAGCCATACATAAGGAGAAAAGCAATTCGTCATTTGGAGAAAAAACGTGTTGTCATTTTTGCTGCCGGTACAGGAAATCCTTTCTTTTCAACTGATACTACTGCTGCTTTACGCGCAGCTGAAATCGAAGCTGAAGTAATCCTTATGGCTAAGAATAATGTAGATGGCGTATATACAGATGATCCAAAGGTTAATAAAGATGCGCAAAAATATGAAAATCTATCTTATATGGAAATGCTGAATGAAGGACTAGGAGTTATGGATTCTACTGCTTCCACATTATGTATGGATAATGATATTCCATTAGTTGTTTTTTCTATTATGGAAGAAGGAAATATTAAACGAGTAGTCCAAGGAGATAATATTGGAACTACGATAAGGGGGAAATAAAGATGTCTGAAGGTATTATGAAACAAATGAAAGAAAAAATGGAGCAAGCAGTTCAAGCATTCTCGAAAAATTTAGCAACTGTTCGAGCAGGTAGAGCAAACCCTAATTTGTTAGATAGTGTATATGTTGATTATTATGGTACATCTACACCGTTAAATCAGTTAGCTTCCGTAACGGCACCTGAGGCGCGTTTATTGGTTATTACACCGTATGATAAATCCGCCATCTCCGATGTAGAAAAAGCAATTCAAAAAGCCGATTTAGGATTATCACCTTCTAGTGATGGGAATGTGATTCGCATTAATATCCCAACACTAACTGAGGAACGCAGAAAAGATTTAGTGAAAGTAGTTGGAAAATACGCGGAGGAATCTCGTGTGCAAGTAAGAAATATTCGTCGTGAAGCCAATGATCAATTGAAAAAAGACGATAGTCTGCCTGAGGATGAATTACGAGGTGCCCAAGATGAAGTTCAAAAGGTAACCGATAATCATATTGCAAAAATAGATCAACTTGCTAAAGATAAAGAAAAAGAAATTATGGAAGTTTAGTCTAATACCGTGTAAAATAAGATGTATAAGCCCTCTTGTTTAAGGGGGCTTTTGTATTCTTACGCCAAAATCGTTATAATATAAAATGATTTGGTGATATAATGATGATTTATCCAGAATGGACTGGCATATAATCAATGCGGTTTACATATAGATGATAGTTGTAGAATCATGATATGGATAATCAACAGCATTCGGAGGACAAAAAATGTCAATTAGACTTCCTTTTATAAAAAATAAACAAAAGACATCGAACGATAAACAAATGGAGATGGAGACCGAGAACATCCCCAATCATGTAGCCATAATAATGGATGGAAATGGAAGATGGGCTAAGAAACGTGCCCTACCAAGAATTGCAGGTCATAAGGAAGGGGTTAATTCAGTAGTAAAAGTAGTGCGAGCTGCTTATAAGTCGAACATAAAAGTACTAACCCTTTATGCTTTTTCAACTGAAAATTGGAAAAGACCTAAGCCTGAAATAGAATATTTGATGAAGTTGCCGAAAGAATTCCTACATATTCATTTACCAGAGTTAATGGAGAAAAATGTTCGAATTCAAACAATTGGAGATTTTGAATCTTTGCCTACGCATACGAAAAAAGCTGTTCAATACGCTATTGATAAAACAAAGGGTAATGATGGATTATTGCTTAATTTTGCTTTAAACTATGGAAGTAGAGATGAAATAATGCAAGCGATAAAACAGATTATGACAGATATTGATGGTTCCAAACTAAGCATTGATTCATTGGATGAACAAATCTTCTCTAAATATCTATATACGCAGGGATTAAGTGATCCGGATTTATTAATTCGTACAAGTGGCGAACAACGACTAAGTAACTTTCTTTTATGGCAGTTAGCCTATACCGAATTCTGGTTTACCGATGTCCTTTGGCCAGATTTTTCGGAAGAAGTATTTCAAGAAGCTATTCAAGAGTATCAGCAACGTCAACGACGCTATGGCGGAATTTAAGGTGAGGAATTGCGATGAAACAAAGAATTATTACAGCCATTATTGCACTAATTATATTTGTGCCCTTTGTCATTATCGGAGGGATGCCTTTTCAACTTTTGGTTTATGCAATGGCCACAATTGGCTTTGTTGAATTGATAAGAATGGGTAAAATTTCCAAATATTCCATTCCATCCATCTTAGGAATTGGATTAGTGTGGTTAATTTTGATGCAAGAGAGTAATACAGATTTAACTCCTTTAGCTTGGTTTACAAAGTCAGAAGTCATTATGCTAATGGTACTACTCTTATTATCGTATACGGTACTCGTTAAGAACAAGTTTACTTTTGATCATGCTGGAGTAGTGCTTTTATCAGCTATTTATGTAGGAATGGGATTTTATTATTTAATTGAAGCGCGAGTTGGACCTGAAAGCACCGACGCATTAGCAACGATACTTTACGTATTTCTTATTATTTGGGCAACAGATACAGGTGCATATTTTTTTGGACGAGCATTCGGTAAACGGAAGCTTTGGCCAAAAATCAGTCCGAATAAGACGGTTGAGGGTGCGCTAGGAGGCGTTTTTTTAGCAATTGTTGTTGGCGTGATCTTTCAGGCTATTCATCCAATAGAAGATTCATTTCTAGCAATTATTAGTGTATCTCTATTGGCATCCATTTTTGGTCAAATTGGTGACTTAGTCGAGTCCGCATTTAAACGTCACTATGAAGTAAAAGATTCAGGAAATGTATTACCAGGACATGGAGGTATATTAGACCGGTTTGATAGTTTATTGTTTGTAATGCCTATATTACATTTGGTTGGTTTTTTTAACTAAACAATGCAGGCAATAAATATTTGTAGGATGTCTATAATATACTAGTATAGGTAAGAATTCACAGATAAAAGGTTATTAATTTATCCCCTAAAGGAAGGTGCTTTCTTTGAACACAGTTATCGCTTTTATATTCATGTTTGGCTTACTCGTGTTTATCCATGAATGGGGCCATTTAATTTTTGCAAAACGCGCAGGTATGCTCGCTAGAGAATTCGCGATCGGCTTTGGTCCGAAAATATTTGCTTTTACTAGAAATGAAACTGTATATACAATACGGCTCCTTCCAATCGGTGGATATGTCCGAGTTGCTGGAGAGGATCCAGAAATTATCGAATTGAAACCAGGCCACCATGTTGGTCTTGAATTTAACGATGCAGGAAAAGTAAATAAGATTATTGTAAATCATAAATCGAAGCACCCAAATGCTCGTATTATTGAAGTAGAACATGCGGACTTAGATCACAAATTACGAATTGAAGGCTATGAGGTTGATGAGCAAGACGAAAAACTTAGCTTCGAAGTCGATCCGAAGGCATTTTTTGTAATGGATGAAAGAGAAACGCAAATCGCTCCGTATGATCGTCAATTTGCCTCCAAAACGATAGGTCAACGTGCTATGCAGCTTTTTGCTGGTCCTATGATGAATTTTGTTCTTGCAATTGTTATCTTTTTAATACTTGGACTTATTCAAGGAGTTCCGGTTGAAGAGGCAAAAATGGGGCAAATACAACCAGATAGCCCTGCTCAAGAAGCAGGTATGAAGAGCGATGATGAGGTTATCAAGATAGAAGATCAATCGGTTTCAACGTGGAAGGAATTTACTTCCATTGTAAGAAAGAACCCTGGGGAAGAACTAGATATTGTTGTACTTCGTAATGGGGAAGAAGTTCCATTAACGATTGTTCCAGCAGAGGTGCCTGGACAAGAAGGTCAAGGTTCATATGGACAGATCGGAGTATACCAAGGGTTCGAGAAATCGGTTCTCGGCACAATAACATATGGTTTTACGCAAACATTTGAAACAACAAAATTAATAGTAACTAACTTAGCCATGCTAATTACTGGACAATTACCAATTGAAACACTATCAGGACCTGTTGGTATATATGATGCAACAGATCAAATTGTTCAAACTGGATTTATGAACTTTTTAATGTGGACGGCCATGCTAAGTATTAACTTAGGAATCGTCAATCTAGTTCCACTTCCAGCTTTAGATGGAGGGAGACTGTTATTTGTAGGAATAGAAGCTGTGAGAGGGAAACCAATCTCTCCAGAAAAGGAAGGATTGTTTCATTTCGTCGGTTTTGCTTTGCTCATGCTTCTTATGATCATTGTTACATGGAATGATATTCAGGAATTATTTCTATAGTGGCTACCGTGGTAATCAAAAATTTTGAGCAAAAGTCCAAGCTCCCGTAGCGACTGGAGCGAGTCAGCTAGGATAAAGGAATCGAGCCGATGACGCCTTATCGTATTGCGATTCGTGAAGTCGCCTAGCTGGACGCGGCTCAACACGCCCATAATTACCCACATAGGCTAATTTTATAATTTCCTAGACAACAAGAAAACCCTTGTCAAATAAGTGTTGGCAAGGGTTTCCACTATGTAAAAATGAATGATTGGTCAATACAGTGATGGTTCACTATAATTAATGTATGAGATGAATGATCCCTTCCTGAAGGTTATTCTTTCTAGTAAGGGTGAGGGGTAGGAGGATGAAAATGAATATCTCTAAAAAAGAAAAGATGGATGTACTTTTAAAACAATTGGATATTACTCAGGAGCATCTCCCATATTTTGAGAATAGCTATTTAGATAAATTGGAAGTGTATAAACAGTCTAAAACATGGCATTTTCATATTAATACAGAACAAGTGCTACCGTGGGAAGTATACCAAGTGTTTGAAAGTAAACTGCGTAACAGCTTCCAACAAATTGCAGAGGTAGACATTTCTATTGTTACGAATGAAAAATCTTGTGATACGGATACGACAGTAAAATATTGGAAGCACTTTATACAGTCACTTACAAATTTGTCTCCAGCATATAAAGAAATGGTGCAAAATCAAATTCCTCAAATTCAAAATAATAACATCATTTTAACAGCTAGGAATGAAGCTGAAGCTACTGCACTGAAAAAACGACTTGAAACAACCTTTAAAAGTTATTGCCAAAAAACTGGGCTACCGTTGTATGCAATGCAAATGGAAGTAAAGACGGAGGAAGCTGATTTTCAGAAATTTAAGGAACAAAAAGCTTTAGAGGATCAACAGCTAGTACTAAAAACCGTACAAGAAAAAGAAAAGCGGGATCAGAACAACGGACAAAATGATAATAAGCCACTTATGCTTGGATATAAAATTCAGGATGAACCGATAAGAATGGAAGAAATCCAAGAAGAGGAACGGCGAATAACCGTTCAGGGCTATATATTTTCATCCGAAATACGTAAGCTACGTTCTGGTAGAAGCTTGCTGATAATCAAGGCCACCGACTATTCCGATTCTCTTCAAATCAAAATGTTTTCCAAAGGCGATGAGGATGCAGAGAAATTTGAAGCAGCTAAAAAGGGGATGTGGATTAAGGCGAGAGGGAGTATACAAACGGACATGTATACGAATGAATTGGCCATGATGGCTAATGATATTCAGGAAGTGAAAGTAGCACCTCGTATGGATGATGCGCCGGATGAAGAAAAAAGAGTGGAATTACATGCTCATACAACAATGAGCCAGATGGATGCAGTCGTATCGCCAGCAAATTTGATTGGACAAGCTGCAAAATGGGGTCATAAAGCAGTTGCTATTACAGATCATGCAGGTGTACAAGGCTTTCCAGATGCGTATGCAGCAGGCCAAAAGAATGGAATTAAAGTGTTATATGGTGTTGAAGCAAATTTAGTAGATGATGGCGTGCCAATTGCCTATAATGAAAAGAATCTTGACTTAGAGACAGGCACATACATTGTATTCGACGTGGAAACAACGGGTCTTTCGGCAGTATATGATACAATCATTGAATTAGCTGCTGTGAAAATTCATCAAGGTGAGATCGTTGATCGATTTGAATCTTTTGCTAATCCACATCATCCCTTGTCTCAGACAACTACAGATTTAACAGGAATTACGGATGAGATGGTACAAGATGCACCTGAGGTGGAAGATGTATTAAAAGATTTTCATAGCTGGATGGGGAACGATATATTAGTAGCTCACAATGCTAGTTTTGATATGGGATTCTTAAACCAAGGATTTAAGAAAATAAATTATAACAAAGCGAATAATGCTGTCATTGATACATTAGAGCTTGCTAGATTTTTATTCCCACAATTGAAAAATCATCGTTTAAATACGTTATGTAAACATCTGGATATTGAGCTTACTCAACATCACCGAGCTATTTATGATGCAGAGGCAACAGGTTATTTGTTATGGAAGTTAGTGCAAGCATTACTAAAAAAAGAAATTACGAATCATAATCAATTAAATAATCACATGGGTGAAGGAAATGCATATCAACGATCACGTCCTTTTCACTGTATTTTACTTGCGAAGACTCAAGAGGGTTTAAAGAATATATATAAATTAGTATCTCATGCACACATTGATTATTTCTATCGAGTTCCTCGAATTCCTAGATCTTTATTACAAAAGTATCGGGAAGGTATATTAATTGGTTCAGCATGTGATCAAGGTGAAGTATTTGAAACAATCATGCAGAAGTCCGAAGAAGAGGCGGAAAGTGTAGCGGAATTTTATGATTATATAGAAGTGCAGCCACCTGCTAATTACACCCATTTAATCGAGAAGGACCTTGTGCAAAACGAAGCACAGATCTTAGATATTTTAAAGAAACTAGTAAAGTTAGGCGACAGAATCGGAAAGCGAGTAGTTGCAACTGGAAATGTCCATTATCTTCATGATCATGATCAGGTATATCGCCAAATTTTAGTTGCTTCACAAGCAGGAAATCCATTAAATCGAGTAACATTACCTAAAACACCATTCCGTACAACAAATGAGATGCTGAAAGCTTTTCACTTTTTAGGAGAAGCGAAAGCGAAGGAAATTGTAGTTACTAATTCGGCTATGATTGCTGAGGAGATAGAAGACATTTCCCCAGTAAAGGATGGATTATTCACACCAACGATTGAAGGCGCTGATCAAGAAATGAGAGATTTGTGTTACACGCGTGCGAAAAAAATTTACGGTGATCCAGTTCCAGAGATTGTAACCAATCGTTTGGAAAAGGAATTGGAAAGCATTATTGGTCACGGTTTTGCAGTTATCTATTTGATTTCTCATAAACTGGTTAAGAAATCGTTAGATGATGGTTATTTAGTTGGATCACGTGGTTCTGTTGGTTCTTCCTTTGTGGCTACAATGACAGAAATAACTGAAGTCAATCCTTTACCTCCACATTATGTATGTGAAGCTTGCCATTATAATGAATTCATAACGGATGGTTCTGTAGGTAGTGGTTTTGACTTACCTGATAAAACATGTCCAAATTGTGATAAGCCATTAACGAAGGATGGTCAAGACATACCATTTGAAACGTTCTTAGGATTTAAAGGAGATAAGGTTCCAGATATTGATTTAAACTTCTCAGGTGATTATCAGCCCCGTGCTCACAATTTTACAAAAGAGCTGTTCGGAGTAGATAATGTTTATCGAGCTGGGACAATTGGTACGATTGCAGAAAAAACTGCTTATGGGTATGTGAAAGGTTTTGCATCTGATAAACAACTTGTTTATAAAAATGCGGAAGTAGATCGATTAGTGCAAGGATGTACAGGAGTGAAGCGTACAACTGGGCAACACCCAGGTGGTATCATTGTTGTGCCAGATGATAAAGAAATATTTGATTTCACTCCAATTCAATTTCCAGCAGATGATCGGAATAGTGAATGGCGAACGACACATTTTGACTTTCACTCTATCCATGATAATTTATTAAAGTTAGATATTCTCGGACACGATGATCCGACAGTAATTAGAATGCTTCAAGATCTTAGCGGAATTGATCCGAAAACAATACCAACGGATGATCCTGATGTGATGACTATATTTTCAGGACCAGAAGCACTTGGGGTTAACGCAGAACAAATTAATTGTAAGACGGGCACATTAGGAGTTCCAGAATTTGGAACAAAGTTTGTTCGGCAAATGCTAGAAGATACGAAGCCTAATACGTTTGCAGAATTGGTAATTATATCGGGACTGTCTCACGGTACAGATGTATGGCTAGGAAATGCTCAAGAATTGATTAATGATGGTATTTGTAAGTTACCTGATGTAATTGGTTGCCGCGATGATATTATGGTGTATTTAATGCATAAAGGACTTGATGCTTCGCTAGCGTTTAAGATCATGGAATTTGTTCGTAAAGGTAAGGGGCTTCAAGATGATTGGATTGCTGAAATGAAAAAACATGATGTACCAGACTGGTATATTGAATCATGCAAAAAAATTAAATATATGTTCCCTAAAGCACATGCTGCTGCATATGTGTTAATGGCAGTGCGAATTGCATATTTTAAAGTTCATCATCCGATTTTCTTTTATGCCGCTTACTTCACGGTGCGTGCAGATGACTTTGAATTGGACACAATGATCAAAGGCTCTAATGCGATACGTAATCGTATTGAGACGATCACAGCAAAAGGAAATGATGCTTCGCCTAAAGAAAAGAATTTACTAACCGTACTCGAATTGTCATTAGAAATGTGCGAAAGAGGCTTTTCATTCAAAAAAGTGGATTTATATAAATCGAGTGCTTCTGAATTTATTGTAGATGGTGATGCGCTCATTCCTCCATTTAATGCTGTGGATGGATTGGGTACTAATGCTGCAATAAATATTGTAAAGGCTAGAGAAGAAGGAGAATTTTTGTCAAAAGAAGATTTAAGAGAACGTAGCAAAATTTCAAAAACAGTTTTGGAGTATTTGGATAATCACGGCTGTTTAGAAGGAATGGCTGAGAAAAACCAATTATCACTATTCTAGTGTAATTCTGTTGGCTGAGCTTCTCCATTTTAAGTTTATTTGGGGGTTGTAATGGATATACTATTCCTACATGCACGTAAACTTGCGTCGTATTTATCCATATGATATACTTATTTTGGTAAGTAATGATACGAACGTTTTTAAAGAGTGGGTGACAGCCCACTCTTTCTTCATACCTCTACTTTGCTCAATGACTTCCCTTGCCACTCCTTACGGCAGGGGTTTTATATTGATGGAGGCAGTTCACTCAAATGAAATAGGAATGATTTGTTCATACTAGTAAGTAAACAACAGCATAAAGGAGGATATGTATTGAGTTCTCAAGTAACTAAGACAACGGAAGAGCTAGTTCTACCTATTCTAGAGAAAAAGAACTTAGAGCTTGTCGATATTGAGTATGTGAAAGAAGGAAAAAATCGTTTCCTTCGAGTTTATATTGATAAAAATGGCGGAGTAGATATTTCAGAATGTGGAGAAGTGTCTGAAGAGTTGAGTGAAAAGTTAGATGAAACCGATCCAATATCGGAAGCTTACTTTTTGGAAGTATCATCTCCAGGAGTAGAACGTCCATTAAAATCAAAAGAGGACTTCGAGAAACATATAAATAGCAATATTTATGTAAAGCTATATGAGCCCGTAGATGGCGAGAAGTCATATGAAGGAGTTCTCAAGCGTTTTGTAGATGATGTGCTAACGATAGAATATAAGGTGAAAACACGCAAATTAACAGTAGAAATACCGTATAGTAAAATAGCAAAGGCTAGACTTGCTGTAACGTTCTAAAGGGGGAAAAGAAAAGTGAGCACGCAATTGTTTGATGCAATTGATTATTTAGCAAAAGAAAAAGGTATTGATAAGGACATTCTATTGGAAGCGTTAGAAGCTGCTTTGATTTCTGCATATAAGAAAAACTTTAAATCAGCTACAAACGTACGTGTGGAACTAAATGAAGAAACTGGGAAAATGGGCGTTTTCTCTAGAAAAACGGTTGTCGATGAAGTAGAAGATACACAGCAAGAGTTATCATTAGAAGAGGCAAAGAAAATTAATCCTAATTATCAGGTTGACGATGTCGTAGAGGTAGAAGTAACACCAAAAGACTTCGGAAGGATTGCTGCCCAAGCCGCCAAACAGGTCGTAACACAACGTGTTCGCGAGGCAGAGCGAGGTGTGATTTTCTCAGAGTATTCAGACCGTGAAGAAGATGTAATGACGGGAATTATTCAACGAAAGGACGCACGCTTCGTTTATGTGAACCTTGGAAAAATAGAAGCTAAACTTGCTGAGGCTGAACAAATGCCAACGGAGGAATATTATATTCATGACCGAATCAAGGTTTTTGTGACAAAGGTTGAAAATACAAGCAAAGGCCCACAAATCTATATTTCAAGATCACATCCAGGGTTATTAAAACGATTATTTGAAATGGAAGTTCCAGAAATCTATGACGGCATTGTCGAAATCAAGTCCGTTGCTAGGGAAGCAGGAGACCGCTCTAAAATATCTGTTTACGCGCCAGATCCAGAAATTGATCCGGTAGGTTCATGTGTTGGACAAAAAGGCCAGCGTGTGCAAGCAATTGTAAACGAATTAAAAGGAGAAAAAATTGATGTAGTAGAATGGTCTGAAGATCCAACAGTATATGTTTCAAATGCGTTAAGCCCATCTAAAGTTGTTGAAGTATTAGTGAATGAAGAGGAAAAAGCGACAACTGTCATTGTTCCTGACTATCAATTATCATTAGCTATTGGCAAGCGTGGTCAAAATGCGAGACTTGCTGCTAAGCTCACTGGATGGAAAATTGATATTAAAAGTGAGTCCGAAGCACGTGATGAAGGCTTATTGGATGAAGCGGATGAGACTTATTCCGACAATGAGGAAAGCTTGTTTGAATAAGGGGGATCATTAAATGACAAAACAAAGAAAGATACCTACACGTAAATGTGTAGTAACAAATGAAATGATGCCAAAAAAAGATTTAATTCGAGTTGTGCGTAATAAGGAAGGGGAAGTGTTTGTAGACCCCACTGGTAAAAAAAATGGAAGAGGCGCATATGTATCAAAGGATTTGGATGTTATTGCAAAGGCAGAAAAATCAAGTGTCCTTAGTCGCCATTTAAATGCTGACATCGATGCTAGCATATTTGAAGAACTTAAAGCGCTGATAACAGGTAAGAATCATGAAAAGTAATTATTTAAATTTGTTAGGTCTTGCTCATCGAGCAGGTAAGTGTGTACTTGGTGAAGATGCAATACTTAAAGAAATTCGATCCAATCGGGCAACACTAGTATTGTTAGCGAACGATATAGGTCCGCAAACACGAAAAAAATTAACGGATAAATGTAAAACCTATGAAATTCCATATGTCATAGTGGACGACAGAGATACGATATCGAAAGCTATTGGCAAAGCCCAAAGAGTAGCCATTGCAATTATAGATGCAGGGTTTGCTGCGAAGTTCAAATCGTTACTCGGGTAATAAATTCGGGGGTGAACGTATGAGTAAAATGCGTGTATATGAATATGCAAAACAAAATAATACATCAAGTAAGGATGTAGTGACATTTTTGAAAGGGATTAATGTAGAGGTTAGTAACCATATGTCTACTATTTCTTCAGATGTTATAGCGAAACTAGATAATCATTTTAAGTCAGATAATAAATCACAGGCTTCAATGAAATCCGACAAGTCAGCGGAACAACGTAGCGATAAAACGGAACATAAAGGTAAGAAGGAGAACAAAGGGAAATCCAATCATAATTCTCCACAACAAAACAAAAAGAACCATCAGAATAATAACAAACCAAATAAACAGCAAAAATTTCAAGGTAAAAAAGGTAAAAAGGGTAAAGGAAATAAGCCCGTTGGGAATTCACAACCAGTTAAAAAGGAGACACCTAAACACATTACCTATCATAATAAGCTAACGGTAAGTGAATTGGCCGAGAAATTAAATAAAGAAGCGTCAGAAATTATTAAAAAGCTAATGTTCCTTGGCGTAATGGCAACGAAAAACCAAGATTTAGATGATGATACTATTGAATTAATCTGCGCTGAATTCGATGTAGAAGTTGAAAAGGAAATTATCCTTGAGGATACGGATTTCGATAAGTATATTGAGGAAGATAAGCAAGAGGATTTAATTGAAAGACCAGCTGTTGTAACGATAATGGGGCATGTGGACCATGGGAAAACGACGTTATTAGATTCTATCCGCCATACGAAAGTGACTGCCGGGGAAGCAGGTGGGATCACACAGCATATTGGTGCGTATCAGGTTGAAAACGATGGCAAGAAAATTACATTTCTCGATACTCCTGGTCATGCCGCTTTCACAAGTATGCGTTCAAGAGGTGCTCAAGTAACGGACGTAGCCATCTTAGTAGTTGCTGCTGATGATGGAGTTATGCCACAGACTGTTGAAGCAATTAACCATGCAAAAGCTGCAGAAGTTCCAATTATAGTAGCAGTTAATAAGATGGATAAAGAAGGCGCAAACCCAGATCGGGTTATGCAGGAGCTCACAGAATATGAATTAATTCCTGAAGATTGGGGCGGAGATACGATCTTTGTTAATCTTTCAGCTATAAAGGGTGAAGGTATTGACGAACTACTCGAAATGATCGTTCTCGTATCAGAAGTAGAAGAACTAAAGGCAAATCCACATACAACAGCATTTGGTACTGTGATTGATGCACAGCTTGATAAAGGACGAGGTTCTGTTGCTACATTATTAGTCCAGAATGGTACATTGCATGTTAGTGATTCGATTGTTGTAGGTAATACACATGGACGAGTACGTGCAATGGTTAACGATCTAGGTAAGCGAGTTAACAATGCTGGACCGTCTACACCGGTAGAAATAACTGGTTTGAATGATGTTCCGCAAGCTGGTGATCAATTTCTTGTATTTAAAGATGAGAAAAAAGCTCGTCAAATTGGTGAAGCACGTCAGCAAAAGCAAATACAAGAAAATCGTGGTGAACAAACGAAGGTTAGTCTAGATGACTTGTTTGAACAAATCAAACAAGGAGATATGAAGGAAATAAACATTATTATTAAAGCAGATGTACAGGGTTCTGCGGAAGCACTTGCCTCTTCGTTACGAAAAATTGAAGTAGAGGGAGTAAATATTAAAATTATTCATACCGGTGTTGGTGCCATTACTGAGTCTGATATTATCCTAGCAGCAGCATCTAATGCTATCGTAATTGGCTTTAATGTTCGTCCAGATGCGAATGCGAAAAAAGCTGCTGAGTCAGAAAAAGTAGATGTTCGTTTACATCGTGTCATTTATAAAGCAATTGAAGAAGTAGAGGCAGCAATGAAAGGGATGCTTGATCCTGAGTTTGAAGAAAAGGTTATTGGTCAAGCGGAAGTAAGAGAAACATTCAAGGTATCTAAAATTGGTACCATTGCTGGAAGCTATGTAACTGATGGTAAGATTACAAGAGATGCTGGAGTACGCTTAATTCGTAATGGAGTAGTATTATTTGAAGGTGAAATAGCTGCCCTAAAACGCTTTAAAGATGACGTGAAGGAAGTGGCACAGAATTATGAGTGTGGTGTAACGATTAAAAACTTTAATGATATTAAAGAAGGCGATATTATTGAAGCATTTGTAATGGAGGAAATTGAGCGTACATGATCATTTATGCTGAAGTTGAGTGCATGATGTATGAAGGGAATTCGTTAAAGCAGAAACGTTCTGTCATTAAGCGTTTAATTGCAAAATTAAAAAATGACTATAATGTTGCAGTTACTGAATTGGATTATCATGATCTTTGGCAGCGAACGAAACTTGGAATTGTTACTATTTCCAATGAGCAGAAGCATGCGGAACAGATAATTCAAGGAGTAATAAACGTAATTGATTCATATACTGAACTTGAGCGAACTATTACCGAAGTAGAACGAATTTAAAGTCTCTTGTTCTGCAAGGAGTTATACATGAGGTGATTGAATTGGCTGATTTACGTGCAAATAGAGTAGCCGAACAGATGAAAAAGGAATTAGGTGAAATTCTTACTCGAAAAATCAAAGATCCTCGAGTAGGTTTTGTTACTGTAACGGATGTTGAGGTTACTGGAGATTTACAACAAGCAAAAATATTTATATCTGTTCTTGGGGATGAAAAGCAAAAGCAAGATACATTACTAGGTTTAGCGAAGGCCAAGGGCTTTATTCGATCAGAAATTGGCCATCGTATTCGGTTACGAAAAACACCTGAACTCATGTTTGAGTTTGATGAGGCTTATGAATATGGTAATCGTATTGAAACAATCCTTAGGGATTTGAATAAGTGATGATTGCAAAAATCTGACCTATTTATAAATAGGTCAGATTTTTCCCTTCATGTACAGAAAATAAACGGAGGTTTTTTAAATGGATGGAATCCTGCCATTGTGGAAGCCAAAAGGCTTGACATCTCATGATTGCGTCTTTAAAATACGTAAATTATTTCATACCAAAAAAGTAGGTCATACAGGTACCCTTGATCCGGATGTTGAAGGGGTACTGCCTATTTGTATTGGACAAGCAACCAAAATTGTTCCTTTTTTAACGGATACTAAAAAAACGTATATTGCCAAGTTAAAGCTCGGACAAGCAACAGATACAGAGGATGCAACAGGAAGAGTCATCGAGGAGAAAGAGGTAGTATATCGTCCAAATGTGCAACAAATAGAAGAAGTATTACCCTCATTTCTAGGGGAAATCGAACAAGTTCCCCCCATGTATTCTGCTGTTAAGGTAAATGGTAAGAAGCTTTATGAATATGCACGCGCTAATGAGACAGTTGAAAGACCAATACGACATGTATATATCTATGAGCTCATGCAACTTTCTGAAGATGAGCAACAGCAAGATACAATCTCTTTCAAAGTGATCTGCTCGAAAGGAACGTACATTAGAACTCTATGTGTGGATATTGGAAAAGCATTGGGTTACCCTGCACATATGGCTGAGTTAACTAGAGAGGCAACCGGTGCTTTTTCAAAGAAAAATACCGTGACATTTGCTACAATAGAGGAGGCGGTCAGAAATAAAAAGGAAGCCGATCTTCTGCAGCCGATCGAACAAGGACTTTTACATCTTGATTGCTTACGTGTCGATCGAGATACAAAACAGAAAGTACTCCATGGTCAAAAACTGCAGTACACGTATAAATTAACGACAAATCCATTTACAGTAATGTATCAGGATGAATTGTTGGCAGTCTATCAGATCCATCCTGACAACCCTGAAATGATGAAGCCAATTCGTGTTTTTAGCAGATAATAAAAGTGTAGGTGAAGCAATATGCGAACATTTGAATTAGAGTATCCACATGCATTAGTTTTTAACGAGCTACCAGAAACCGTAACAGCCATTGGTTTTTTTGACGGAATACATTGTGGACATCAGCGGGTGATCCAAACAGCTGTATCTGAAGCAAAAAATAGAAATATGGAAAGCGCAGTTATCACTTTTTTTCCTCACCCTTCTGTTGTATTAAAAAAAGATGCGCAACACGTTAAATACATAACACCATTACGTGAAAAGAAGGAAATTCTGAAGCGGCTTGGAGTAGATAGACTCTATATTATTAAATTTAATAAAGAATTAGCTTCTTTATCTCCTCAAGGTTTTATAGATCATTTTATAAAGGGATTGAATATAAAGCATGTTGTAGCAGGGTTTGATTTTTCCTATGGACATAAAGGGAAAGGAAATATGGAAACGATTAAAGAGCATGCGGCTGATGCATTTTCGTATACTACGATTAGCAAAGTAGAACTAGATAATGAGAAAATTAGCTCAACAAGAATACGGGAATGCTTAAAAAAAGGTCAGATAGAAAAGGCGAATGAACTCTTAGGCAGACCATTAATCGTAGATGGTATTGTTATTAAAGGGGAACAGAGAGGAAAAGCGTTGGGTTACCCAACAGCGAATATCGACACAAATCGTGATGCACTGTTGCCGAAAACCGGTGTCTATGCGGTGAAAATAATCTATAAAAATGAAAGGTATGAGGGTATGGCGAGCCTTGGAGTGAATCCAACCTTTACACCAGATTTGCTAGAGCCTGTCCTTGAAGTGAACATATTTGATTATAACAATGATCTCTACGGTGATGAGCTTCTTGTGGAATTTCATGCATTTATTCGAGAAGAACAAAAATTTGCTGGAGCCGCACAGCTTATTAAGAAAATCGCAGAGGATGAGGTGAAAATTCGCAATTATTTCGCTAAGAATTGTTGATCAATCCCCTTGCATTTTCCTGAAAAAAAGTGTACGATTAAAAACGTAAAACCATCGCTTGGCAATACGTAACTCCGACGATTGCTAGGGGAATGGGGCTAAAAAGATTATTAGGAGGTGAGCCAGATGGCTATTACACAAGAACGTAAGAATGAAATTATCAATGAATACAAAATTCATGAGAGTGATACTGGTTCTCCAGAAGTACAAATTGCTGTACTTACTGAAGAAATTACAACACTAAATGAACATTTACGTGTTCACAAAAAAGACCATCA
Organism: Virgibacillus sp. M23; assembly: GCF_034190895.1. NCBI lineage: Bacteria > Bacillati > Bacillota > Bacilli > Caryophanales > Bacillaceae > Virgibacillus > Virgibacillus sp. M23. Next base: position 82,945 of record NZ_JAWDHA010000011.1, read on the forward strand.
TTCACGTCGTGGTCTTTTGAAAATGGTTGGTAAACGTCGTAATTTACTTAACTATCTTCGTAAAAAAGACGTTACTCGTTATCGTGAATTAATTAAAAATCTTGGCCTACGCCGATAGATTTAAAAAGCAGGAGAAATCCTGCTTTTTTTTCTACATTGGAAGAGCATGTCATTTGGTAATGAGCCGTTCTTATGAAGTTCCACTTTTTTACCTACATAAAATTTACAATCATGCTTATAAACTATAAAATGAGTGGTAGAATGTTTATTGAAAGGAGTACTATAACTAATGGCAGATGACAAACACCTATTTTCTACAGAAATTGCCGGTAAGAAGTTTACCGTCGAAATAGGAGAATTAGCAAAACAAGCAAATGGTGCATGTATGATTCACTATGGCGATACTGCTGTGTTATCCGTAGCAACGGCATCAAGTGAACCAAAAGATTTACCTTTTTTCCCGCTTACTGTAAATTATGAGGAGCGCTTGTATGCAGTTGGGAAGATACCTGGAGGATTTATCAAGCGTGAAGGAAGGCCAAGCGAAAAAGCAATCCTTTCTTCTCGATTAATTGATCGCCCTATCCGACCTTTATTTCCGGATGGATTCCGTAATGAGGTTCAAGTAATTAGTACAGTCATGAGTGTGGATCAAGATTGTCCATCAGAAATCGCAGCAATGATTGGCTCATCCATAGCATTGAGCGTTTCTGATATACCATTTGCAGAACCAATCGCTGGTGTTAATGTTGGTCGAGTGGATGGGAAATTCGTTATTAATCCAACGATTGAACAGGAAGAACTAAGCGATATTGAACTCACTGTTGCTGGTACTAAGGATGCTATCAACATGGTTGAAGCTGGAGCAAAAGAAGTACCTGAAGAAGTAATGCTTGAAGCAATCATGTTTGGACACGAAGAAATAAAACGATTGGTGACGTTCCAAGAAGAGATTGTACAAGCAGTTGGTTTAGCTAAACAAGAAGTAATCTTATTTGAAATAAAAGATGAGATTGCTGAAAAAGTGGAAGCAGAAGCGAAAGAAAAATTGTTAGCAGCAATTCAAGTGAAAGAAAAACATGCAAGAGAAGAAGCAATTAGTGCTGTGAAAGATGCGATCATCGAAGGCTATGATGAAGAAGATAAAGACCAAATTAAACAAGTAAAAGCGGTTCTTGATAAAATAGTAAAAGAAGAGGTCCGTCGACTTATTACAAAAGAGAAAATACGTCCTGATGGTCGAAAGATTGATGAAATTCGTCCATTATCCTCTCGTATTAATGTTCTACCTCGTACACATGGATCTGGTCTGTTCACTCGTGGCCAAACACAAGCTTTAAGTGTTTGTACGCTTGGTGCATTAGGAGATGTCCAAATTCTTGATGGACTTGATTTGGAAGAGTCTAAACGCTTTATGCACCACTATAATTTTCCGCAGTACAGCGTTGGTGAGACTGGACCAATTAGAGGACCAGGACGTAGGGAGATTGGTCATGGTGCGTTAGGTGAGCGTGCTTTAGAAAAAGTGGTTCCTTCTGATAAGGAGTTTCCTTATACGATACGGCTTGTTTCCGAAGTTTTAGAATCAAATGGATCTACATCTCAAGCCAGCATTTGTGCTTCGACACTAGCTATGATGGATGCAGGGGTACCAATTAAAGCACCAGTTGCTGGTATAGCGATGGGACTTGTTAAATCTGGAGAAGACTATACTATTTTAACTGATATTCAAGGTATGGAAGATGCATTAGGAGATATGGATTTTAAGGTAGCTGGGACAGCACAGGGGGTAACAGCCTTACAGATGGATATTAAAATCGACGGATTATCCCAGGAGATTTTAGAAGAAGCATTAAGCCAGGCGAAAAAAGGACGGATGCAGATACTTGAATCCATGCTTGCGACAATTGGGGAGCCTAAAAATGAACTCTCTGAATACGCTCCAAAGATCCTTACCATGAGTATTAATCCCGATAAAATCCGTGATGTTATAGGACCAAGCGGAAAGCAGATTAATCAAATCATTGATGAAACTGGCGTTAAAATAGATATCGAACAAGATGGAAGTGTGTTTATATCATCAACGGACGCAACTATGAACGAAAAAGCCAAAAAAATCATCGAAGACTTAGTGAGAGAAGTTGAAGTCGGTCAAATGTATCTTGGTAAGGTAAAACGAATTGAAAAATTTGGTGCATTTGTTGAATTATTTAAAGGAAAAGATGGCTTAGTGCATATTTCCGAACTGGCAGAGGAAAGAACAAATAAAGTAGAAGATGCTGTTTCCATTGGTGATGAAATTATGGTGAAAGTAAAAGAAATTGATCATCAAGGGAGAGTTAATCTTTCTAGAAAAGCTGTTATAAAAGAAGAACGTGAACGTAAAGAAGCAGCTGAAAAATCAAAATCATAAGAGTCTTAAACAAGAAGCTGGCGTACCAGTTTCTTTTTATTTTGCTATTATTATTCTGTCAAACAACTGGTACGTTTGGCAAATTAATCATACCTTGTCCCTTCCTTTCATATAAATGAAAGCAAAGGGGGACTTAGCTATGCACCGATTCCGTCATATGATCCATTTCTTTGTATTTATCATTTTAGTCGGTTTGACTTTTGATATACAAAAGAGTCCTGTTACCATTACAGAAACATCTGAAATAATGGAAGCAGTAAAAACAGAGGATTCATTATACAAGGAGATAGAAATGAAAGCTGAGAAGTATAATGAATCACCTGAAGATGCATATATTGATAACGTCTGGAAAAAAACACCAGGAAGAAATGGTTTGAAAGTAAATATTGACAAATCTTATAAAAAAATGAAAGAAACTGGTACTTTTGACGAATCCTTATTGGTGTATGATCAAGTATCTCCAGAAGTTTCGTTGGATGACCTTCCAGCATCACCAGTTTATCGTGGTCATCCGAAGAAAAAAATGGTGGCTTTCTTAATAAATGTATCGTGGGGGGAAGAATATATTCCAGACATATTATCTACGTTAAAGGATCATAATGTAAAGGCTACATTTTTCATAGAAGGAAAATGGGCTAAAAAACATGCAGATCTCGTTAAAATGATCCATGAACAAGGACATGTTATTGGTAATCATGCGTATAATCATCCAGATATGGCAAAAATGAATTATCAAAGCATAGTTGATCAGATCGTTCAAACGAATGATATTATTAAGGCAATTATTGGTAGTAGTCCAAAATGGTTTGCACCGCCAAGCGGAAGTTTTAATGATCAAGTAGTGAAAGTGAGTCATCAATTACATATGAACACCATTCTCTGGACGGTAGACACAATTGATTGGAAGAACCCTTCTGTTTCTGTTATGCTTAATCGAGTAAATGAAAAGATTCATCCAGGTGCGACAGTATTAATGCATCCAACTGCTGCTACTGAACGAGGATTAAATTCGCTTATAACTTCCATAAAAGATAAAGACTTAAAAATTAGTACAATAGAAAAGCTTTTAGATGCAAAAAGGTAGCATTGGTATGTATTATCTACACACATAGGAGGAAATGCATTGATAGAAAAACATACTTGTAAAAATGGCTTACGCGTAGTATTAGAACCTATTCCTGCTGTAAGATCTGTAACAGTAGGTATATGGGTATTGACAGGTTCACGAAATGAATCAATAGCGAATAATGGTATTTCACATTTTTTAGAGCATATGTTCTTCAAAGGTACAATAAACCGTTCACCTCAAGATATTGCTGAAGAATTTGATGCAATAGGTGGACAAGTAAATGCTTTCACATCTAAGGAATATACCTGCTTTTATGCAAAAGTATTAGATACACATAAGGATAAAGCATTAGAGATTCTTGCAGATATGTTTTTTAATTCAACATTTGATGAAGAAGAAATGGAAAAAGAAAAGAAAGTTGTGTATGAAGAAATAAAAATGTACGAAGATACTCCAGATGATATCGTGCACGACTATTTAGCAAGAGCTTCGTATGGAAATCATCCTCTAGGTTTTCCAATCTTAGGGTCGATGGATCATGTAAAATCCTTTACACCTGATGAATTAAGAAATTATATGAAAGAAAGATATACTCCTCAAAATGTAGTAATCTCGATCGCGGGTAATGTGGATTCATCTTATCTCGAGGCGGTAGAAGGTTATTTTGGTAATTATCAAACAGACCATTCACCATCCTTACTTACAAAACCAGCATTTGTAAGTGAAAAGCTGATACGACAAAAAGATACAGAACAGGCGCATCTTTGTATGGGATATAATGGCTTGGCAGTTGATGATGAAAATATTTATAGTTTAATTATTATGAATAACGTTCTAGGTGGAAGTATGAGTTCCCGACTGTTTCAGGATGTCCGTGAAAAACAGGGATTAGCATACTCTGTTTTTTCCTATCATTCCTCCTTTATCGATAATGGATTGTTAACTATATATGCTGGTACAGGGAAAGATCAGTTAGACAAATTAACAGAAATAATTGAAGGAACTATTGCTACGTTTAGTAAAAACGGTTTAACGGATAAAGAATTACAAAATAGCAAAGAACAGCTGAAAGGTAGCCTGTTATTAAGTCTAGAAAGTACGAATAGTAGAATGAGCCGTAATGGTAAAAATGAGTTAATATTACAGCAGCATCGTAGCTTAGATGAGATGGTTCAGGTGATTGATGAAGTTTCGCATGCTTCTATCCATCAAGTGATGGATAGTATATTCCAGCAGTCTCCTTCTATAGCCTTAATTGCTCCAGATACTGAGAATTAACTCACTAGAAAAAAGTATTATTATTTTTTCCCGCATATAACTTGGCAGTAATACCACCACTTCAAGCAATAAAGTGAGACACTTTTGGTAATTGGGGATCGACTGCCAGTAAATGTCCGATGGTTCAAAGGCCTTTAGGTCATATCCTTGTGGTACTAACAATCCGTGTGGGATAAAACAAAACCCCCACGGATTGAAGTTTCACTTTATACAAAACAGAAATGGAACGGAAAGAAGTTGCTTGTCAAGCATCAGAGAAATGGCATATACGTAGCTATAGCAGCTAGTTGGCAAAGCGTCTTTTTCTGTTCCGTGTCTGTTGGAGCAAGGTGATTTTCGATTTTCACTTTTGGGTATAAATGGTAGATTCTCTATAAGCTGTTCGCCTATGGAAACATAGGTGTTTTTTTTGTGCATATATATGTTATAAAGCTTGATTGGAGGAGATATTTTTATGCGCTATAAAGATATAAGTGGTAAGGAGATTGTAAATGTAAATGAAGGGTCACGTTTAGGAATACTTGGTCAAACGGATTTAGAAATAAATGAAACTACAGGACAAATTGAATCATTTATTATACCAAATTATAAATGGTTTGGATTAAAAAAAGAAGGAGAGGAAACAAAGATTCGTTGGAGTGCTATTAAAAAGGTTGGTGAGGACATGATTATAATTGATACAGAAAAATTAAATTAATGTTTTTTATAAGTTAAGAAAGTATAAAATCAGTGCAATGACTGCGTTAAGCCAAGTAGTTATTTTGAAATGTTTGATGTCTATTGGCAATGCTCCGACTAATTACTTCGCTTTCCGCGGGCACGGCCTCAACTAACTTTGCAAAGAAGAACACGTTGCAAAGTGGATTTTCGGCTCGCGCTAATCCCGCAGGAGTCTACGTAATTAG
>NZ_JAWDHA010000012.1:0-83692 GCF_034190895.1 Virgibacillus sp. M23
GCTGCTTTTATACTCACGGATAGCGATTTTCACTTTACCCATTGTAAAAAAAAGTCAACCTATTACTTATGACAAGAATTGGTGCACCTTCTCATAGCGGAGACTAATTACGTAGACTCCTGCGGGAATTGCGCGAGCCGAAAATCCACTTTGCAACGTGTTCTTCTTTGCAAAGTTAGTTGAGGCCGTGCCCTCGGAAAGCGAAGTAATTAGTCGGAGCATTGCCAATATACATCAAACATTTCAAAATAACTACTCGGCTTAACGCAGTCATTGCACTGATTTTATACTTTCTTAACTTATAAAAAAACCATGCTGGATAAGTGATCCACCATGGCTTTTTTAAACTATTTAATTATATTTTTTCCATTGACTGTACCAATTACGAATGTCTGCATGAGGCTTCGTTCCAAATTCTGTATGTAAAAATTCTTTTAAATTCTGATAATGCCTCTCAACATTAATCGAGTCATTCGTTGTAGCATAAATCTTCAGTAAAATAAAATGAGCTTCTTCGTTCTCTGGATGGCTATCACAAACTTTTTTAAACCATTTTTTCGCCTCCTGATACGACTGCTCCTTCCAATAAAAATAAGCAATTCTTAATGCATAATCCAACCAAACTTGTTCAAGCTGTAATTGATGATTTTCTGCCCACCAATAACCATGTTCTTCTAAATAAGAACCTTTATACAAATCCATAATCTCAACATATCTATCAATCGAATTTATAGTCATAGGAGGTGCTAGTTCTAGTTTTTCCTTCCATAGCTGGATATCTATCGTGATATTTTGCGTAGATAGGGTATACCCTTCCTTGGTATTTATAATCTTAAAATTGCTTGGATATTTCTTTAAGACATTTCTTACATGGTAAACAGCTGTATATAATTGGGCATAAGCTTTTTCAGGGTCTAAGTCTGGCCAGAGTAACTCGATTAAAAAGGACTTCTGAACTAGCTTTTCTTTGTTGTGCAATAGATATAGAAATAATTCCTTCGCCTTCAAGGTTCGCCATGAAATAACTTCCGTTTCCCCATGGCTAGTTGTGAGTGATAAGCTCCCACATACATTTATCTGTAGCGTATTATTTAATGAGTTATTAGAAGACATAGATTTAGATTCACCATTAACTTTTGCCAAAAGACGTTCTACGGTTTTGTTTAAACGTTGTATCGAAAAAGGCTTTAAAAGATAATCTAGTGCATTTATTTCAAATGCTCTTACCGCATGCTGATTATATGCAGTAACAAAAACGATTTGTAAATATGGATGACTGGATAGTAATTGTTCAGCTAATTCCAGACCATCTACCTGTGGCATTTCTATATCTAAAAAAACAACATCTGGATGTAGCTGTTGAACCTTTTTTCTTACCATTAGCGGGTTAGTTAGTTTATCAATAACATCGATATCACTATTTTTCTTAAGAAGATGTTCCAAAAAATCTACTGCCATTTGTTCATCGTCTACAAGAATCGCTTTCACCCATATATCCTCCCTACTCCCATTTAAGTATGAATCGATTGTACTATATAAGGTATTTAACTCGTAGTCTATCTATAAAATTAGTAGAGGTCAAAAGATTGGATTTATACGTAGCATTTTACTTAAGAAATAGCTACATACTATTTATGAAGAAAATCGGAAACCTAATACAATACAACTAAGCTTGCAATATTAATCATTGAACTATATATTCGAACAGAATTAGGATGTTCTATATCTTTCTACTGATTTCTAAAGGAATGAATGACCTAGCCTTTGTTATCTACCATAAAAATATATCATTGAATAGAAATGATAAATAAGTTAGAGTAGAGCATATTAATTTAAAGGACTGTGACAAAACATGCGTAATAAGAAACAGATGTCTCTTCCAAAGATATTTATTATTATTAGTGTTTTTCTCATACTGTTGAGTTGTTTACGGATTGGCTGGCTCCTGTACCATCAACCATCCGAGCACCCGCAGGCGAAAAACGGAGTCATTGACCTAAGTACTTGGGATTTCAAGGATGACCAAACCATCACACTCAATGGAGAATGGGAATTTTATCCTAACCAATTTCTAACGCCATTACAGCAATGGAAGGCTACCAATTATATAAATGTACCAGGCAATTGGAAAGGTGAATGGAATCAAACCAAAGATAAACAAACATCCTATGGATATGGTACGTTTCGCTTAAAAATTATTCTTCCAGAGAATGAGCAATCGTTATACGGAATTCGTATAAAAGATATCACAACTGCGGCTAATGTATACATCGACGATAAACTCGTAGCAGCATCTAATCACCCTACTAAAAGCAAGGAACAGCATGTACAAAAAAACGGACCTTTCTCTACTATCTTCCATACAAATAATACGAACGAAATGGAGCTCTTGATTCATATATCAAATTACCAAATTCCTTTTGAAGGTGGTATTACGAACGCGATTCAGTTTGGTACGGATCAGGCTATTAATAAGCTGGAAAGCGGATCAATCGCTTTTCAAGTAACTATTTTTATCATTTATTTATTACATAGCATGTACGCCATTTGTTTATTTCTCATGGGGAGAAAAGGGAAAGCACAAAAAGAACTTCTCTTTTATGGACTAATGCTAATCTTAGCAGCATTTACTAACTTAATTGATGATAATATCGTTTTGGAGCTACCAATTCCTATTGAATGGTATCAAAAGCTTCTATCCATATTATTTATTAGTACGTTATTGGCATTATTAGCATTTGTAAAATCATTATACCGTGTAAAAAGCCGTTTATTTACATCACTTCTAGTAATTTATTTCATCCTATCTGTCAGCTTAGTGGTAGTTCCTATTGACTTTTTTGTTTTTATTAATTTTGGAATGATGATCTTTTTCCTAATTGCTTTCTACTTCTTATTCTCACAAACGATTAAAACAATCAGAAGAGGAAAGGCAGATGCCATCTTTATTCTATTATTTGTAACCAGCTACACATCAAATGTATTAATATGGGGAAATATTGTAAATATGAATTTAATTGATATGCCGTATTACCCATTCGACTTTCTTATCTCAATCATTACCATTGCTTTATTCTTATTCAAACGTCATATCCGTATGGCTCATTTGAATGAGAAGCAAAAAGCTGAACTGCTTAACGCAGATAAAAAGAAAGATGAATTTCTAGCAAATACCTCCCATGAATTACGAAATCCGCTTCATGGAATTATTAATATTGCCCAAACTATTTTACGTAATGGGTCTGCTTCTTTATCAGCTAAAAATAAAGAAAGCTTACACCTACTCATACAAATAGGGCAACGAATGACCTTTACCCTCAACGACATCCTTGATATCTCTCGATTACAAGATCAATATATTACATTAAATAAGAAAAGAGTAAACATGCACTCCGTAGCTGCTGTTATTCTTGATATGATAACTTATATGACAGAAAATAAAAATTTACAATTACGATTAAACATTTCCCCCTCGTTTCCAGAGGTATATGCAGATGAAAATCGATTGCTACAAATAATCTTTAACCTTGTTCATAATGCGGTTAAATACACGAATGAAGGAAGTGTTACGATAGACGCCTCTTATGAAAATAAGATTGCAACCATTCATATTAGAGATACCGGTATAGGGATAAGTGAAGAGACGCAACAAAATATCTTCAAGCCATATAACCAAGGAAATATGAAAGATAACGGCGGAATTGGTTTGGGACTCAGTGTTTGTAAACAATTAGTAGAATTACATGGTGGGACCATGTCTGTTCAATCAGTTATTGGTAAGGGTTCTACATTCTCTTTTACGCTCCCAATAGCAGACAACGCAACAAATGTAGGGGAAAATAAGATAGCACCAGCTACTCATGAACATGTTCATAACTTTTATCCAATAGATGAGGCAGAGACGGAGGTATCAGCCGCAAGAGAAAATAGAAACCAAGCACGTATACTTATGGTCGATGATGACCCGATTAATTTACGTATTTTACACAACGTACTTAGTCCATATTATGACATGATTACTGCCACTAGTGGTAAAGAAGCATTATTACATATCCATTCAAGAGAATTGGATTTAATTATCGCAGATGTAATGATGCCAACGATGTCTGGCTATGAATTAACCAAGATTATCCGAAAGCAATTCTCCATTTCGGAGCTACCTATTTTGCTGTTAACAGCACGGAATCAATTAGAAGATATTTATACTGGATTTCAATCAGGTGCTAATGATTATGTTGCAAAACCAATAGATGCCTTAGAGTTAAAAGCTCGTGTTGATGTTTTAACAAGTCTAAAAGCATCCGTCCATGCACAACTTCGGATGGAAGCTGCTTGGCTTCAAGCACAAATACAACCACACTTTTTATTTAACACACTGAATACAATTGCTTCCTTAGCTGAGATTGATACGAAGAGAATGATAAAACTGCTTGAAGAATTTAGTAATTACTTGCGAAGAAGCTTTGATATGACGAATAAAAATGCGCTTATTCCTCTTGAGGATGAACTTGATTTAGCACGCTCGTATTTATTTATTGAAAAGGAACGCTTTGGAGATAGACTACATGTTTCCTGGGAGATCAAAGATAACATTCCAATACAAATTCCTCCGCTATCCATCCAGCCAATCGTAGAGAATGCTGTTAGACATGGTATCCTAAAGCAAGTAGAGGGCGGTACAATTCGTATTCAAATAGTAGAACATAACACTTATTATAGTATTACCATCATCGATGATGGTGTCGGAATGGATCAACAAAAAGTAAAGCAAATTCTAAGTGATGAATGGGTTTATGGAAGCGGACGTGGGATTGGACTAGCGAATACTAATCGACGATTTAAACAATTATATGGAGTAGGCTTAGATATTCAAAGTACGCCTTATATGGGTACAACTGTTACTTTCAAAATACCTAAGTAAAATGATTGTCATTGCTTATATGTCTATCATCAAAATAATTCTTCTGTTATTGAGAATAAGACAGTAGATATATATGGTATGAAATAATGTCCATTATGTGAAGAAAATACATTTTAACTATTTATGTGACTATATTTGTTAAAATGAAAGGGTAAGAAAGCGAGATGGTCACATGAAGAAAAAAGAAAATCAAATGCATGCAAATCAATCCTTAGTAAATGCTCTTGCACAGACTGTAAAGACCGGCATTATTAAATCCAATCTAATCCCAATGTTTGCAGGGTTATTTTTAGCTATTTATACCTATCAATATAGCCTCTATGAAAAATTACCCGAAATTCTATTTGCTTTTGTTGGAACGAGCCTCGTTATTGGTGCAGCTGGTGCTTTTAATAACTTGTATGATCGAGACATTGATGAAATCATGGAAAGGACCAAAAATAGGCCAACAGTAACTGGAAGAATTAAACCAACCTATGTTTTATGTCTTGGAATTTTGATGTCTTTGGTTGGCATATTCACCCTTGTACTAGCAACACCACTGGCAGGACTACTGGGCTTTTTAGGCTTATTCTTTTATGCAGTACCCTATACAATGTGGAGTAAGCGTAGAACTGTTTACAACACCGAAATTGGTAGTATTTCAGGTGCGATGCCGCCACTGATCGGTTGGGCAGCTATATATCCGGATATTACTCACCCTGCAATTATTGGCTTGTTTATCATATCCATTATCTGGCAAATGCCACATTTTTATGCCATTGCTATTCGCAAGCATAAAGAATATCAAGCTGCAGGAGTTCCTATGCTTCCGGTAGTTAAAGGGATTCGGAGAACCTATATTCAAACAAATATTTATTTAGTTGTCGTGGTAGCAACCAGCTTCTTACTTGGTACACTAAGTCTAGGCTTACAGTTAGTAGCTCTGCTGCTAAGTCTTTCTTGGTTGTCACTCAGCATTATCGGTTACCACAAAATGAATTCGGAGAAATGGGCAAAATCGATGTTTTTATTTTCACTTATTTATATGACTGTACTATTTTCTACCGTCATTGTTTATTCATTAATGGGAACTATTTTTAATTTATAGGTTACTTGAGGCAGCATAAGCTTAAAATCAAGCTTATGCTTTTTACATATTCAACTCCACTCTGTTTTTCGCATTACTTTTCTAACAACGGCTTTAATGATAGCAAAAAAGAGTTATACGATAAAAAGCATAATTAGAGTTGATACACTATTTGTATGGGATGATTTTGAGACTGCGTTGTGGGTCTTCTTTGTATTATTACTAATCGTGAGTTTTATTCATCAACTTGGTCATTATACAATGGCAAGAATATTTATTGGAAGGTCAGTATTGATACTTGGTAGAGGTAAAGAATTATTTAAATATAGATCGATTCGAGTAAATAGAATCTATTTTCTAGACGCCTTTGTCATTATAAAGCCTTAAGAATTGACAATCTCTTTACGCACCTCCTTGTCCATACAGGAAGAAATATCTTCAATATCGGTTCCTGCTGCTGCTCATTTATCTCATACTAGTGAATATCTCACTGGGCACACAAGTCTGTTATTAATTTGGTTATTTTTCAGTATTTTTTGCGCTAATTCCTATACAATATAGCAAAAAACACGCTAGTGATGGCAAAGCCTTATACGATATAATACGCAATCAAGAAGCAACCGATACCTACACCTAAAAGATACTAGCTTTAGAAGTATAACCCAGTAGTACCCCTAGTCTTCTACAGGCTAATTTGCTTTCCATTCATTAAGCAAATGCTGCTATAGTTAGCATTGTTAAGTGAAAGCTTTTCTCCTTAATATTACTAATTAATTATTTTTTCCAGCTCCAGCATGTCTCAAAACTAAATCGACTTGTATTTCATCTAATATTCCATCCTCCGTAAAAAAAGAATCCTTATTAACTAAGTTCTTCCAATATTTATGTTGGTCGCGATATAAAATATGTTCTAGACGAAAAAAATCAGTTCCTTCCTCTTTTCCAAGTTCATATAAATCTGTTATTTGATTTTTTATGACCTCTTTTGTAGCTTTAATTACTTTATCCGTAATAATAGCAGAGCTCTTGTTTTGATTGGTAACGTACCCCTCGGCTTCAATATGTACATTAAATCTTGGCTTACTTTTTTTCATAATATTTTTAATGTTGACTTTTAATTTTTCAATTACCACTAATAGTTCATCATCATTATCTAGATTAGAGACTAATACGGCAGTTCGATCCGTATCTGGAGTGATCCAACGTAAGCCCTTTAATTCCTGCAATTCAAAGAATCCTTTAAATGTATTGTTTTTCATAAAAAATGTTCCATCATACATTAACTTGGCATCATCCTTATTATTTTTCTTCCATTGTGTATGATTAATAGCCAATGAAGGAATGTAGCTAGTGAAAGCTGGCTCATATATTTCTCTAACAAATTCATGTAATTTTAAAGGTCGAAACAACGAATTTTGTTCAATTATATCATCAGGATTATGCAAAATAGTCTGTAACGTTCCTTGATTAAAAAAACCTTGTGTAGAGAGTATATCCTTGATATCAGCTTTTGTACCAAACACCCACGGCGTTAACCGGAACTCGTTATATCGGGTCATTCCGTCAAAAATGCTTGTAATACCATGCTTTATAGCGGCTTCCCCCAGTAAAATACTAGTGACATGTGACCAAATTATTTTTTCTTGAGCTGAATTATACAATTTAAACAGGGCATCATTAAATGTTTTTGCTGACGACTGAGATACAAAAATATCAGGAGGTGTATTTGTGGCACCTTCTGCATTTGATAAACCACTTAAGCTAACCATTTGTACATACGTAATATATTTATCATCCTTGTAATCAATACCAATAGCTGTCGCATAATTCTTATTTTGAATCTCTTTTACATCACTACAGCCTACAATTACTATTAGAATGAAAAAAAGATGGATCATAACCATTTGTCGCATATTATCTTCTCCGTTTCTGAAGCATCTGTGCTGAATTATTCCGGCGTTTAAAAGGATTAACTAATAATGCAGCCAGAAATTCTTTAAAACTTAATGCAACAACCGGCTCAAGGTAGGACAATGAAAAAGATTCTAAACGAGCCAAATAAACAACAATACTCAATAGTCCTAGTAAGAAACCATATATACCTAAAAATCCAGAAATTAATATCATATATACCCGTACTATACTTACTGTTCCAATTAATGATTGATTAACTAGGGTATACGTAGATAGAGTGGAAAGCGCAATCACAACAATAAGTGTTGCAGAGGCAAGTCCTGCACGAATCAGTGCATCCCCAATAATAATACCTCCAACAATTGCAATCGTTTGCCCAACAGGCTTCGGCATCCGTACCCCAGCTTCTTTAAGGATTTCAAATAATACTAACAAGAATAAAAATTCCAGTATAAATGGTAATGGCATACCACCTCTAGCCTCTACAACTGTCGCCAATAAATTAAAGGGAAGCAGGTCAATATTAACGGACGCGATAGCGATCCAAAAACCAGGCAAAAAAACGGATAGTAGAAGCCCAATTAGTCTAAATACTCGCTGGAAGGCAACAATATGATAAGGAAAGTGGACATCCTCTGGAGATTTCAACAATTCAAACAAATTAATTGGACCAATTAGGATTAATGGGGAGCCATCGATAATGATGATAAATCTCCCTCTTAACAAACACTCCACTGCAAAATCTGGACGTGCAACATTATCAAATAACGGAAATAATGAGAACGTTCTATCAGACACCCATTGTTCCAATTGACCACTGCTTAAAATACTTTCTACCTTTATATTATTTAACCGCTGACGTACTTCTTTAATCACCTGCATATTCGCCTTATTATGTATATAAATAAGTGATGTTTTCGTTTTACTAATGGATCCTAACTCGAATGATTCATTATATAAATCCTCTGTTTTTAAACGCTTTCTAATCAATGCGATATTAACATTTACATCCTCGGTAAAACCGTCTTTCGGCCCTTTTATGGATAATTCTGTGTTCGACTCTTCTGGATTACGTTGAGGGATTTTTGCAATATTTACTGCATATACAACGTTTTCTCCTACTTTATAAAGAATGAAATAACCAGATAGGATTTTCGAAATGACGTCATCGAAGCTGTCGATAACATAAAGAGGTGGTAATTCTTCATTATTTGTATGAATATTGTCTTCCAAAATAGCTGTAGTTATTTGATTATAATAATTATTTAATTGTACAGAATCAACCATTCCATTTACGTAAAAAGAGCCAATTGCAGCTTCATCACTAGGTATATATTCCACATCTGCATGGACAGAGAAAAAATCTTGTAGCTGGTCAATACGTAATGTACTACTGCGTAATTTTTTAGTTATTTGTTGTGTTGTATATTTTGTCATGAGTTTGTATTTTCTCCTTTATTAGAGAAGATTCCAATGAGTACTAAGATAAGAGTCAAGCAAACTCCAAAAATCAGTGCGCCATAATAAAAATAATCCTGTGTAAACTTTTGTATCCAAATATCACTATTTTGTGGCGCGGTTACGACCATTAATGTCATAATAATGACTCCAATAATTGTCCACTTTAATTTGGTCGAAGGTTTATTCCAAATATTCCAAAGTAAATAAAAGCATAACGATAATCTTATAAACACGCCGCTTAGTAACTGAAACACTGCAAAATAATCTAGGTGTGAAACATGCTGTCCAATCATTACTAATCTCCACTGCTCAAAAGCAGGAAATCTCATTTTTGAAGCAATATAAGGACCAAAAGAAGCTATCGAACCTAATGTTGGCCCAAGGATAAGAATGGTTAATACAGTTATTAGACTAATCAACCCCAAATAGGAGTATTGTTTTTTCATTTGATCTTGGAGTAAAAAAAGAATGATAAAATCAATATTAGCCCCTAATACCATCATGATCCCTTTTAATACTGGTTCCTCTCCTTTCGTAAATATAGGAAAAAGAAAGGAATAATCTTTTTCAATGAATGTTGCAATTGCGACAAAATAGCCTAAAACCATGACAAAAGGTAGTAATAATAAAGCAGAATATACAATTGTTTTTAAGTTTGCAGAAGCAGCCCAAATACAAATAATAATGAAAGGTATAGCTATAATCCAAATAGATGTACGCGGTAAGAAATATATTTGAACCGTATTAATTAGATCATTAAACGCTATAATCGCAATTAGTAAAATATATATAGAAATGGAAATGATAATAATGGTTGAAATTAGTTTACCCGTACGTACATTTAACCATTTTTGTAAATGCTGTTGTTTCAATTTATTTATGATTCGTCTTAAAAAGAGTGCCCAAACCATTATTATAAAGTAAGCGATAATAGATGCTATCCAAGCATCTCTTTTTGCAACTTCTAACAAATGGGGAAGTAAAATCACATGATTCGAGATACCAATAAACATAACTAGCAATAGAAATATTTGTAATCGAGAAAACTTCATATGTACCCCCTATTCATTGCTTTCATATGTATTGTTTTCTTATTCATGGCTAGTTATACAGAAATATGCATAAAGATATCAGCTGGTTAAATTTGACGGAAAGGTTGATTTAATCACAACAAAAAACGTTCTCCTAAAGCTTTAGTAAGAGAACGGAAAACAGTTCTAAAAATTTAAAACTACTTTTAGCGAATTATCCATTAGAAATATAAACAATATTTAAGGATACTGCTTTTTCTCCCGAAGCTTCAGGAAGAGGTTATGCAACGGAAGAAGCTGTGAGTAGTTTAGTCAAGAAGTTATTTGATGATTTTGAGATTCGTAATAAAGTGATTCTGCATTTCATGTTTCTTCCTTTTAGAAGACCTCTAGATTAATTATCTAGTGTTGGAATACGAAAGCATTCTAACATCATCTCCTTTTTAAAGTTGCTGAATATGAAAGTTAATAATGCTTCCCCCCCCTAAAATATCTTCGTCTCGATTTGCTTTCTCAATATTGCATCTAACATAACAATAGTATACTGTTGTTTTTATTAATATGGTTTATCAACTTAAACCATTAAACTGATTTTGGAGGTATTTTATTGAATGAATAAACAGGATCAACTAAATATAATCAAAGAGGATTTTATTAAATGTCAAAAAGTACTTTTGGCAATTGGTGATGAAACACGTCAATCAATCTTGTTAGTTCTAATGGGAACCGATTGTCAAACAGGATTACGTGTGGGTGAAATCACTGAACAGACACATCTTTCTCGACCTGCTGTGTCCCATCATCTTAAGGTTTTGCGAGAAGCCGGTGTGATTTTAATGCGTAAAGAAGGGACAAAAAATTTTTATTATATTAATGTATGTACAGAATTAGATTTATTAAAAACGCTTGTGTTGAATATTGATCATTTCATGCAGAAGTTTTATTAATAATGATGGAATTTAACACACACATTATTTGGAGGTATAGGCTATGAAAGCAATGGTTATTGATAGGTATGGAAAAGTGCCAATGCGTTTGGCAGAAATGCCCACACCTGAAATTGATGAATATGAGGTACTTGCAGAAATTCATGCAGCTAGTATTAATCCTGTTGATTTTAAGATACGCGATGGGAAAGTGAAATTGTTAGTTAAATATAAAATGCCACTTATTTTAGGGAATGACTTTTCTGGTGTCGTTGCAAAGGTTGGCGCAAAGGTAACTCGTTTTAAAGTTGGTGACGAAATATATGCACGTCCACGTAAAAGCAAAATGGGTACTTTTGCTGAATTTATTGCTATTCATGAAGATGATATCGCCTTAAAACCTAAAAATTTGAGCTTTGAAGAAGCAGCATCGATCCCACTAATTGGGTTAACCTCCTATCAAGCACTAATAGACATTTTGGATCTACAAAAGGGACAAAAGATTTTAATTCAAGCTGGGGCTGGAGGTGTCGGTACATTTGCTATTCAACTGGCCAAATTAGTAGGTGCCACCGTTGCAACGACCGCCAGTGAAGCTGGCGCGAACTTAGTAAAATCACTTGGTGCAGATGAAGTTATAAATTACAAGACAGAAAAATTTGAAGAGATCTTGAAAAAATATGATGCCGTATTTGATACACTGGGTGGCGAGATACTGGAAAGATCATTTGAAGTGATAAGGAGCGGAGGAAAGATAGTTTCTGTTTCAGGATTACCGAATGCTCGTTTTGGTAAAGAATATGGTTCTGGATTTTTTAAAACATTGTTGTTTTCAGTAGCAGGCCATAAACTTACTACGCTTGAAAAAAAACATAATGCGCCATATACATTTTTGTTTATGAAGCCAAGTGGAGAGCAATTACGTATAATCGCAAACTATATTGAGACCGGTAAAATCAAACCTATAATTGATAGAGTTTTGCCATTTGAAGATGCCCAAATAGCGATGGAATATGTGGAGTCTGGAAGGGCGAAAGGGAAAATAATATTGAAAATTAGATAGTTGTTGAACAAAGATACTATACATTCAATCGACATCTATTTGGAATGTACTTACAGTAAAGGTTGCTTTTGTTAAATAATTTTAATAAAATAAGCAAACTTTATTTTACTGTTATCTAACATACATTAGAAAATTAGAAACCAGATAAAAAATCATCAAGAAACAAGTTCATATGCCAATTAGTGAAGCTTTATGAACTTGTGCAGATATCTTTGACTAATACAGGTATTGAACAAGGCAAAAACAGAACTAGCTTAAATTAGTTCTTGCTCTCCTTATTGTTAGGACCTTTAGCAACACTTGATAATCGTTCCGAAGGGGAAAATGAACTTGCTTGATTAGGCAAGGAAAATCAATATTTAATTTGTTTGTTTCGAACATGTAATATGAGTGTTATTATAAATGAGTTCATCATAATTAGAAAGTGGAGAAATGAAGGATCAATAAACTAATAATCTATCGAATTAATTGGAGGCTTATATGGCACTTGATCTAGCAACGCTTCTACTAGTTGTTGGTATCATTAATTTTATGGGATTAATATTAATGATTGTTTTATGGAGAATTAACCCTATGGTAAAAGGGCCTGCTTTCTGGACTTGGTCGTCTGTTAGTTGGTTTGTAAGCTTTATTAGTATATATTTTTTTGATGGAAGTTTGATCACATTCTTAAACAATTGTTGTACATTGATCGGTGCAATTCTATTAATGGAGGGTATCCTTAGATTTCGCGATTTTGGTAATGAAAGAAAAAGACAAAAACTAATAATAGCGTTAATTCTGTTATCCGTTATCATGTCGTTTATAAATCAAACAAATCCTACTGCAAGATATCTTTACCATGATTTTATTGTCGTACTCGTTGCAGTAATTGCGATAGTTGCTATACTCTTTAAAACAAATAAAGTTCAATTTTTAGTACATTTATATACAGCTGTTTCAGTCGTTTTGATCATCCCAGTTTTTTCTTATAGATGGTATTTAGCATTTAGCGGTCAAATCGAGGGGCAACTAATTGGACCAACACAACATTCATTCCAAGTTTTATTAGTTCTATTTATTCTCCCTTTTTACATTGGATGGCCTTTAGGATTAGGACTTGCTTTATCCTATCAAATGAGGCAGGAATTGAAATCAGCAATGGAAGCAAAATGGTTACAAGCACAAATACAACCACATTTTATATTTAATACTTTAAATTCCATCAATGCACTAAGCATTGTAGACGTTGAAAAAATGCGTCGATTGGTAGATCAATTTAGTGAATTTCTACGGAGTAAATTTGACTCTGATTCCTTTAATAAATGGACACCTTTTGAAGAGGAAATTTCCGTTGTAGAATCCTATCTGTATATAGAAAAAGTAAGGTTTGGCAACAAATTAAAAGTTCATTGGAAAGTAGATGATGTAGAAGGTTTTTATCTACCAACGCTGACAATTCAACCAATTGTTGAAAATGCAATAAAACACGGGATTATGCAACGGACTTCTGGTGGAACAATTGAAATTAAAGTTTTTAAGAAATATGATTATTTACGAGTTATCATTAAAGATGATGGAGTTGGAATGAGCAATGACGTCATTCGTTCTATTAAACGCATTGATTCAATCGATTTTACAGGAGTAGGGATCAAAAATACGAATAGAAGACTAATTGAAAGTTTTGGAACAGGTTTGCAAATCAGAAGTAAGATAGAAGTTGGTACGGTGATCGCCTTTAACATTACAAAATACGTTTCTAAAAAAGCCAAAAAATAGCCTCCGTCATTTCAATATAACTGCTTATAAACCTTGGCTGACCATCCAAAAAAGTAGAAATTGAAAAAATGAAGTAAATAAATGCTGACAAGAAAAAAATAAGGAAGCAGCGAAGTATTTAAGTAATCAAGCTACTCTAGAGGATCCGGAAAAGTTAAAAAAACTAATAATAGAACGTGAGGGATTTCTAAGGAGTGAAAGCAATGAGACTTAAATCCAAAATATACAAGATCTCCGCATTTGGAACGATGTTGATGCTGTGAAACAAAGAAATATACCGTCTATACGATTTTAGGGTACACCATGGAAGGCAGAAAAGAAATACTCGGGTCTATGGCTAAATGAGACGGAAAGCAAACACAAGTCGATGCAAATCTTCGATGAAATCAAAGCAAGGGGTGTCGAAGACATACTCTTTATTTCCATGGATGGTGTGAGTGATTTGGAAGAAGGATCACGAGCAATTTTACCTGACGTTATCGTTCAACGATGCATCGTTCATTTGATTCGCAATTCCATCAAATCGTTCCAAGCAAGGATTATAAAGCTTTCACAAAAGCTTTAAGAAAAGTCTATGGTGCACCAACCCTTAAGGCTTGTGCGAGCGCCTTTGAATCCTTTTAACAACAGTGAGCTGCCTATCCAGGAGCCATTGATGTATGGATAAGGAATTTTAGTCATGTCGAGCAACTCTTTGACTACGTTAACGCTATTCGGAAAGATGTACACGACAAATGCCGTAGAGATTATACACTCAAGCTTCAGGAAAGTAACCAAAAAAGGAGCATTCCCCAACGAGAACACTCTGTTAAAAGTGTTATATTTACGCGTAAAAGAACTCGAAACAAATTGGAAAGGCGGTTATATCCAAAACTGGTCCATCGTTATGAACCAACTTCTCCTCCACGAAAATCTAAAAGAAAGGGCTTTTAAAATACATGGAGTCTGTTTGTACTTACATACTTTATTTGACAAATCAAAAAAAACAATATAAATTTCTAACTTATATCAAAAAAAATAGCTATTTCGGGTAATTTGAAATCCAAAATAGCTATTTTTTTATGAGTACAATCAATATTCTTGAAAACTAATACTTTTTAAGTGACTCGAATTACAAAAGGTTATTTTTATTATCAGGATTATAAGTACAGAAACTCGTTCATTCAATACACCTCATTTTAATTCTGGGTATAGAACAAATACTATTTCATTAACGTATCTATAATCATTAACTTGTAAATAGAAAATAAAATACTATTTTGATACATCATAATTAATTTTCAGTGAAAAGTCAGGATATGTTAAAAGTGCATCACTTAAATACATTAATTTAATATCTTCTATGTTGCTATTTTGTACCTCCATGAACACCTTTCCTTTTATAGTTTCTCCCGGAGCGATTTTTCCTTCTTCTCCTTCATATAAATCATCAACAGCATTACCATCTATCTTCAGATGCGGACTATGAATAGTTTCTTTTCCATCTAACATAACATTTGGAAAAGTACTATAAAGTGATCTTTCTTCTTTTAATTGGTTCTCAAACTCCATGTCCATGACTAAAAACGATGAATCATCCATTGACTTTTGGATGCTATCATCTTCTTCTATAATTTCAATTTCATTAATTCGTACTCTATAAAACCTATTCTTCCCACGATCATCTATGTACATATCTTCACCAATATCATATGTACCAATTTTATCTCTACGGTTATCTTGTGGTATTTGGAAAACAACTTCTGGTTTTTCTTGTGTAGGATTCCACATTAATGTTCCTTCAAAGGAATACTTTTCCTCAACAGCCACAGCCCCTTTTAGTTCCATTGTTTCACCAGGAGCTAATTCGTATTGGAAAGTTTCTGTGTAATCTTTAAATGTATCATTTTTTGGATATGTTAAATTAAGCTCTGGTCCACCTGTTGGATAACGATACGTTGGAATTACATCACCTAAAGTCATTGAAGAATCGCCGACATTTTTCACAGTATAATCAACAAATGTAACACCAACATCTTCACTAGGAGAAGAGATTTCCGACTCTATAAATTCTTTATGTTCTTCTCCCTTTTCAAACCAAACTTCATTTACAGTAATTTCGGCTGGTACATCAGAATAATATCCAATGAGTTCGAATGTTTCACCAAATTCATGATACAATTTATTTTCTTCATCAACGTCATTATTATTAGATTCAGACTGTTCCTCATTTGCTTCATTTTCTTTGTTTTTACTTTCTACTTTTTCATTACTACATCCAGTTATAAGCAAAAATATAGAAATTAGAGTAATAAAGATAAACTTTACTTTAAACATTTTCTACAACCTTTCCATAAATTTTTTATAGATTAAAACATTCTACATATTACCACATATTGCTAAAATGATAAACAAATATTTAAAAAATATTTAAACAAATCAACAGGGAATTATTCTTCTCTATATTCAATTACAACCCTGCTTAATAGTAAATTTCTTATTTCTTCATATACTTACTACTTACAGTATCATGATAAACATATTCTATACTACTTTTAAACTTGTATTAATAACCATTAATACAAGTAGGAAAATTATTTCCCTTTTAAGGTAACCAATCTTATCTGACCAGCTAGGTTTACTATATCCATCTCCTAAATAAAAAGACAATCATAATTAACGAATGTCTAAGGTTAACTCATGATTAATGTTATCATTTTTTTTCAGATATTCTCTGAATTCGTACCATGAAAAGAGTGTACTGTTCCTAAAAAAAGATAACAACATTATAGATTTCTCCATCTCCCTTACTGAAATTCTCTCCGTAACCTGCGTAATAACTTCAATATATATTAGTTCCAATTTCTCTGTTTCCTAATCTTTTAGTCATTTATATCCAAGTATAAGAACAAAAGCACAAACGTCCGATTAGAAACGTAGCGACTGTAGTAAGTCAACGGAAATAAAGGAATCACGGTAAGCTTGCAAGCCTATGATGACTTATCGTAGGGTGATTCATGAAGTCGCCTAGTTTCTGGGCGCTGCTCAACGCACCCATAATTACCCACATGAGTAACTTTTGTAATTTCATAAACAAAAAAGCCATCCTCAAATGAAAGACGACTTTAATTAGCAAAAATATATTAATTCAGGTAAATATGTTACCGCTTAAACTAAAAAACCACCAATTATGTATTTGGTGGAGACGGTGGGAATCGAACCCACGTCCAGAGATATCGCCACTCAGGCTTCTACACGCATAGTCGATATATTATCATTCGCTTACTCTTCAGCCTATCGACAGGCTTTAGAGAAGCTAGTCTGATTGGTTTCAACAATCATCCTCAGACGGTGGATCATTGTATAGCCCGCTCGATTTGAGACCCTTCAATCTGCTACACGGGCAATAGCAGGAAGGATCGCTTAGCAGTGCTTACGCAGCTGCTAAAGCAGGTTGATTGTTTTCTTTGCCAGTTATATTTAGGCGATAACGTTTTACGAGCCGTAACCTCGACGCGCAACCTGAACTCAATCTACCCCTGTCGAATCCGTAACGTCCCCATAAAATAGGAGTAACGCTAGGAAGAATGAGCATATATAATTTTATTTTGCTTTCCTAATTACATGCTTCATTATAACATTTTTAGTATAAAAGTCAAATTTTTCATGAGATCTGCCTTGCTTTTATCGCATATGCTCTTTGATAGCACGATCTACATCTCGCTTCATTTGTTTACGCTTAAGATCTTCCCGTTTATCATATTTCTTTTTCCCTTTTCCTAATCCTAATAATACTTTAGCATATCCATTTTTGATATAAATTTTTAATGGAACCAGCGCATAACCTTGCTGTTGCGTTAAGCCAATTAACTTATCAATTTCTTTACGATGGAGCAAAAGCTTACGTGTTCGAGTTGGATCATGATTAAATCGATTTCCCTGTTCATATTCCGCAATGTGAAGGTTAATTAGTTTAACTTCTCCTCGATCGATCCTAGCATGTGAATCTTTAATATTTACTCTTCCTGCTCGAATTGATTTTATTTCTGTACCTTGAAGGACGATTCCCGCTTCAAAGGTATCCTCAATAAAATATTCATGGGATGCTCGTTTATTTTGTGCAATTGTATTTCCTTGTCCTTTAGGCATAAGAACTTCCTCCTACTGCTTACATGAACCTTATTCTATCAAATATTTGGAAGTATTCCAATAAAAAAATGAATCAAATCATTACTAATAAGCTAATAGTCAGGACAGTCATATCGCTCATTACTTCATCTATCGCAATAGATGTGCTTCATCATATTACTTGGCTGCTGGTAATAATTCATCTAGCAAGATAAATACCTTCATTCCGGCAACCATGGAGAAAATCAATTGGTTGAAAAACATTGTGTAATAATGGCACCAAGTGGTTCTACAAGTTCAAATAAGAACGACAAACAAAAAAACTTCCTCTTAGTAAGCGTTACATAGTTTTATCGTTAGTATTAAGCATCTAAATAGTGGCTTCTACCAAATTAAAATAGAGGAATATGACAAACACTTTATTAACTTATATAACGGTAACACTATGCAGCAAATCTTGAAACCGCTGATCAATGAATAGATGCAGCGGTTCGTTCTTACTTCTTTTTAACTCTTTTAGCTTTTATCCGTTTTTGCTTCTTTGGCTTTTTCGAATAAACCATTTCGAAATCAACGGTACGTTCATCTAAATTAACACCAGCTACTTTCACCTTTACTTCATCACCAATTCGGTACATATTTGCTGTACGTTCACCGATCATCGCCTGACTTCGTTGGTCGTAATGATAATAATCATCCGTTAAGTAGCTTACATGAATTAATCCTTCAATTGTATTTTCTAGTTCAACAAACAAGCCAAAATTGGTAATAGAGCTGATTACACCAGTATACGATTCACCAATTTTATCTTTCATAAATTCTGCTTTTTTCAAATCATCTGTTTCTCGTTCTGCATCCACAGCTCTTCTTTCTGCTTCTGAGGTTTGTCTAGAAATTTCTGGCATTGCATCTTTCCATTTCTGCATCGTTTTCTGATCCATTTTTTTCTGAATAAGATACGTACGGATTAATCGATGCACTGTCAAGTCTGGATATCTGCGAATCGGTGAAGTGAAATGCGTATAAAACTCTGTTGCCAGCCCAAAATGACCAATGCTTTGTGGATCATATTTTGCCTGCTGCATGGACCGTAGCATCAGCTTGGATACAATCATTTCTTCTGGTTTACCCTGCACTTCTTCCAGTACCTTTTGTAATGCCTGTGGATGAACTTCGTTGTTCGTCCCTTTTACGACATAACCTAGCCCTGCTAAAAATTCAAAGAATGTCTGTAGCTTACCTGGGTCAGGGTCTTCGTGGATTCGATGGATAAATGGAACATCTAACCAATGGAAATGCTCTGCTACTGTTTCATTAGCGGCTAACATAAATTCTTCAATTAACCGTTCAGCAACAGAACGCTCACGTAGTACCACATCTTCTGGCTTACCATTTTCATCCACTAAAACCTTTGCTTCCTTAAAATCAAAGTCAATGGCTCCTCGATCCATCCGTTTATGACGCAGTACGGAAGCTAATTGCTCCATATTTTCAAAAACAGGTACTAATTCCCTATAACGTTCACGTAATGCCTCATCTTTATCTACAAGAATTTTATTTACATCGGAATAAGTCATTCGCTCATTCGTACGGATGACACTTTGGAAAATCTCATGGTCAACAATGTTTCCACTAGTATCAATTTCCATTTCACAACCTAAGGTTAATCGATCGACTTGAGGATTTAAGGAACAAATACCATTGGATAAACGATGAGGTATCATTGGAATAACCCGATCCACTAGATAGACACTTGTTCCTCTTTCTAGCGCTTCTTGATCAATCGGACTTCCTTCTTCCACATAATAACTAACATCTGCAATATAGACACCTAGCTTATAATTACCATTGTCTAATTTTTTTACAGAAACGGCATCATCTAAATCCTTTGCATCTGCACCATCAATAGTAACAATTGTTTCATTACGTAGATCTCTTCTTTCCTTTATTTCATCTGCTGAGATTGTTTCTGGTGTAGCAGCGGCTTGATCAAGCACTTTATTAGGGAAGTCCATCTTAATACCGTGCTTATGGATAATTGATATAATATCAATACCTGGATCATTTTTATGACCAAGTATATGAATAATTTCTCCCTCAGCACTTTTCTTTCCCTCTGGATATTTTGTAATATGGGCAATTACTTTATGCCCACTTACAGCTCCATTCGTCATATTTTTTGGGATGAAGATATCATTAGGAATCCGCTTATCATCCGCTATCACAAACCCAAATGAACGATTATCCTCAAATGTGCCCACTACCTGCAAAGTTGCTCGTTCTAATATGCGGATCACTGTACCTTCAGGACGATTTCCATCTTTATCCCTTTTTTCAATACGTACCAGTACTTTATCGTTATTCATTGCAGATGCCAGATCAGAGTGGTGGACATAAACATCATCTTGCTTCTCATCATCTGGAATTAAGAATGCAAATCCTTTCGCATGCATTTGAATTCTGCCCCGTATCAGATTCATTTTTTCTGGAAGACCAAATCGATTTTTTCGAGTTCGAACCAGTTCACCTTCTTCTTCTAATTGATTAAGTGCTTTGACCAGTTCTTTGAATTCTATTGCATCCTCAATTTCTAACACTTCTTCTAATTCGTCTACTGCTAATGGTTTTGTTCCATTTTCTTTAAAATAATTTTGTATTTTTTCCTTCACTTTCTTCACCTTCTTTCTATTATTGTTAACGTTCTTTGTTGAATATAATCATTCTTCCCAGTTTAATGTTTCAAGGAATTGATAAATATCTTCAAATACTTGTTCTTTCTCTTTATCCATTGTGATTACATGTCCAGAGTCCTCATACCAATGAATTGCTTTTTGATCAGATTCGACATTATCATAAATATAATTTGCACTATCCGTATTTATCATGTTATCTTTTCTCGCCTGAACTACCATCGTAGGTGTGTAGATTGTATCCACTTCATTTTTGACCTCATTAATAAATTTTCCTAGGTGAGTAAATACATCGGTTGAATTCTTCAACAGTTCCTCAACTTCTTTTTCGATAACATCTTTATCTTTTCTTTCTAATTGTTTGTACTCTTTAGCAAATGCTGTAAATCCTTTGGTTAGCTGTGTTTCATTATCAAAAAACATAGGAGAACACATCGTTATGACTGCTTTTGTTTTTTCGGTATAGGCAATTTTCAAGCCTAATACTCCTCCTAAGGATAAGCCAGCTACTGCTATTTCATTGTATCCAAGTTCCTTTAAATGTTGATAGGCTTCTTTTACATCTTCCCACCATTCATCTGGTGTTGCCTTTACTAATTCTTCTGGTGGTAGTCCGTGTCCACGATAAATAGGAGCATGACTTGTATATCCTCGTTTTTCTAAATACCTTCCTAGCATTCGGACATCTGCAGAATGCCCAGTAAAGCCATGTAGTAATAATACCGCACGCGGTCCAGCTTCAAACGTAAAAGGTTGTGGTTGTTTAACTTTCATTCTTACTGCAACTCCTTCTGCTTTCTTTCTTTATCTACTTTACCCTTTTTACCTTAAAGTAAAAACCCTTACCACTATTAGTGATAAGGGTTCGTATCTATTGTAAAACATATGCGCTCAGAAAAGCTAGTACAAAAAATATTACGGCTGTTACGATCGTTCCTCGGTGTAAAACAAGATCAATGCCTCGTGCTTTCTGTTTCCCAAATAATTGTTCAGCACCACCGGAAATCGCGCCAGATAAGCCTTCACTTTTCCCAGACTGCAATAATACAAGTACAATCATAATAATTCCATCAATCACTAATAATACATTTACGATTCCTAGCATATTTGTATGATACCCCCTGTAACATATAACCAAACAAAAAATCTGAATTTCATCCGTTACCACATATGCCGTACCTAGCATACTTGAACCTACTTATAACTTTAGCATAACTTACTTTGTCATAGCAAGCTTTTTCGATTACGTTAGACAATTGACCATGAAGAGTATAGTACGAATTACGCCGGCAGAATTACTAATGCTTTAAATAGATCTTGTCACGTCTTCTCTATCCCCCGGCGTCCCTTATTTTCCAGTTGTTTTCTCTGTGGAAAGGCTTTGAGAATAATCGATATATTTTTATTTAAAACCACAGTACGGAGAAATGGAAAACCTTGCGACTGACATATCCTACCAAACCTTTGATACGGAATAGAAATACACATTAAATCAGTTTATTCTGTTGTTCTCCTTGTCTGATAAGGTAAAGAATCCCAAAAAGAGGTATCTTTTGACTCAATCGATCTATCAGCAATTGCCCTAACTGTTTCCTCCAGTGTAATGACTGTTTGCTTAATTAAATATCCATTACTTTTTTGACCAAGTACATACGATTCCCATTCATGATCTGCCATTCCACGCATTTCAAATAGTAATGTCGAAATACCATATTCTACTGCAATTCCATTTCGACTAATCGTCTCCGCCGAACCTCCCTGATATTTACCGATATGTCCCCATCCTTTAGAGTCAATAGCATCATATACAACTGCACCTAATTGTTTCGACTTTTTAACTACCGTCTCATTAGCATTGTCTGTAGTTGGATACAATATAGAGCCCGAAACTAGTTTACCATCTACCTCACTTTGGGTTGCTTGATGGTGTAAATCAATCATATAATCAACATCGTAGGGACCAAGTACATTGTCATGTAATGCTTTTGTTTCTGGTTGTAATCTTTCAACATGATCTCTATTTAGATCCACTTCATTTGCGTTATATCTCGTTAAATGATGGTCTCCACTAGCAATATAATCATCTAAAGGAAAGTTTACATCTCCCATCGCACCATCTACATTTAGTCTAGGAATGATAAGGACGTTTACGTCCTTGAGAATACCTTTCATTTTTCCGGTTCCAAGTTGTTTAATAAACTGTAATGCTCCCTCAGTAGTTAATGCTTCATTGCCATGCTGCTGAGTGAGGAACAAAATAGTAGGATTTTCTGGATTCTTGATATATTTTACTAAGTGTAGATCTCTGCCCTTTACCGATTGACCAATTACTTCTAATTCCATTGCTTCTTGCTTTGCTTCTTGCTTATGCAAGAAATCTACTAGTTCTTGATGCGAATGAAGAATCGAATTCGTAATGGTTTCCTTCCCGTTATAATTTGGACCTTCTCCCACTGCATTTACTATTGGTGTCCCAATGGCTGTTGTTCCAAGTATTAAGGCCCCTGTAATTGAAAGTGTTATCCATTTGTTTTTCATGATTGTATCACTCCTATTTTTTAATCTTTGTCATTAAATGATTCTATAAAAATTGTCGAATCCCTTTCTTTTTATCAGAAAATAAGGAATAATACTTATGCATAACATCATCATTCCACTAATAAGACTATTTGTGCAGAAGTGGGAATACAAACGGAGGAGGAGTAAAATGAATCTTAAAAATACCTTTTGGTACACATCACCAGATAATGTTGATATCTTTGTTCAAAAGTGGGAACCCAAAAAACAAGCTAAAGCAGTCATACAAATTGCACATGGTATGATGGAACATATCGAACGATATGAGAATTTTGCTTCATACTTAACTTCACAAGGTTTTATTGTTTATGGAAATGATCATCGAGGGCATGGTAGAACTGGTGAGAGACAGGGGAAATTAGGATATTTCGCTGATAGTCATGGATTTTTTAGGACTGCTGATGATCTCGTCCAGCTATCTAAACAAATTAAAGCAAGCCACCCTACGTTACCTCTATTTTTAATTGGTCATAGTATGGGCTCTTTTCTTATTCGCATTTTTATTCAGCAAAATAGTAGCTTAGTGGATGGCGCTATTCTATCTGGAACGGGTCATTTTCCTCGTTTAAAAACAATAGCCGGTAAGCAACTGGCTAGCTTCTTTTCACCAAAGAAAGAAGCACCGTGGATGAACAAGCTTGTATTTGGTACATATAATAAAAAAATCGCAGATGCTTCCACTGGCTATGAATGGTTAAGTAGTGATCATGTAACGGTTCAAAAATACGTAAAAGATCCATTTACAGGCTTTATCCCTACTGGTCGTTTCTTTTTTGACTTAATGGAAGGTTTACTTACTATGCAAAAGACAAGCAATAATAAGCATATTCGTCATAATTTTCCACTTCTCATCCTAAGTGGTGACTGTGATCCGGTCGGTAACTATGAAAAGGGGATCTGGAAGACAGCACGACTTTTTGAAAAAGCCGGTCTTGAAAGCATAACTACAATGGTCTTTACAAATGGTAGACATGAACTGTTGAATGAAGCAAATAAAGAAGAGGTGTATACTGCAATAAATAGCTGGTTACAAGCAAATATTTCCAGTATATAGAGTGAAACCCCGAATTCACTCGTACTTTTTAAATAATTTCTAACTTTTTTCCGTCTTTTTCGACAAACTTTAAATAAATTGTCGCTGATTGCTTGTACCTACTAATCCAAGGGGGTAAAATAGAGGTTGATTGAATTGTAGAAAGGTTGGGTAACAAATATGTCAAATGTTCAAGGAATTGCCGCTTCATCTGGAATTGCAATCGCAAAAGTATACCAGCTTGCATCTCCAGATTTGTCATTTGAAAAAGTATCTATCGACAATCCAGATGTCGAAATAGAGCGATTAGATAAAGCGCTTGAAATTTCTAAGCAAGAACTTGAGAAAATCAAGGCACATACTAAAGAAAATATCGGTGATGAACATGCCGAAATTTTTTCAGCCCATTTATTAGTACTTAGTGACCCTGAACTAATAAACCCTATTAAGGATAAAATAAAAGCTGAAAATGTCATTGCCGAAACTGCTCTTGAAGAAACAGCCAATATGTTTATCGATATGTTTAAGAATATGGATAATGCCTATATGCGTGAACGCGCTGCAGATATTCATGATGTAACAAAGCGAGTTATGGCTCATTTATTAGGGGTTACCTTCCCTGATCCTGCTTTAATTAACGAAGAGGTAATTGTCATTGCGAACGATTTAACCCCTTCGGATACTGCACAATTAAATCGTGATTTTGTTAAGGGCTTTGCTACTGATATCGGTGGCCGCACCTCCCATTCAGCGATTATGGCTAGGTCATTAGAAATTCCTGCGGTTGTTGGTACGAAAGAAATAACAGCATCTGTTAAAAAAGATGATACGATCATTGTTGACGGAAATGCAGGAATAGTTATTATCAATCCGTCTGAAGAAGAAATAGCAGAATATCGAAAGAAACAAGAAGCGTTTGCCGAGATGAAGCAAGAATGGGCTAAGCTAAAAGACGAGCCTACATTTTCGGAAGATGGAGAACAAGTGGAACTAGCTGCCAACATTGGTACTCCAGATGATGTTGAAGGTGTGCTAGCTAATGGCGGTGAAGGCATTGGACTATATCGTACAGAATTTTTATATATGGGTAAAAGTCAGCTCCCAACAGAAGAAGAGCAGTTCACTGCTTACAAATCAGTACTAGAGCAAATGGAAGGAAAGCCTGTCGTTGTTCGTACATTGGATATTGGTGGAGATAAGGAATTAAACTATTTAGACCTTCCTAAGGAACTAAATCCATTCCTTGGCTTCCGAGCTATTCGCTTCTGCTTAGAAAATGAGAATGTCTTTCGTCCACAATTACGTGCACTTTTACGAGCAAGCGTTTACGGTAACTTAAAAATCATGTTCCCGATGATCGCAACATTGGAAGAATTCCGCAAGGCTAAGGCTATTTTAATGGACGAAAAAGAATCCTTACTAAAAGAAGGTTTCGAAGTTTCCAACGACATTGAGGTTGGTATCATGGTGGAGATTCCATCCACAGCTGTAATCGCTAAGCAATTTGCAAAGGAAGTTGACTTCTTCAGTATTGGAACAAACGATTTAATCCAATATACGATGGCTGCTGACCGAATGAATGAGCAGGTTTCCTACCTATATCAACCATATAACCCTGCAATTCTGAACCTAATCCATACTGTTATTGAAGCAGCACATAGTGAGGATAAATGGGTTGGAATGTGCGGTGAGATGGCAGGTGACTCCATTGCTATTCCAATTCTACTTGGTCTTGGTTTAGATGAATTCAGTATGAGTGCAACGTCGATCTTACCGGCTCGTACACAACTTCGTAAGCTATCTAAAGAAAAAATGGTAGCTTATAAAGATAAAATCCTTTCAATGGGTACTGCTGAAGAAGTTGTAGAATTTATTAAAGAGAAAACAGAATAGCTATACAAATAAAGAAGGTGATTTCTCCCTGAGGTCATCTTCTTTGTTTATAAGATAGTATAAATGACTACTTCGTCATGACTCCCCTGTTTCAAGTTTAGATTGAACTGCTTGATAAACCTATTTGCAAACGCTTACTTATATTATAACATACTATTACTATTATAGGGAATATTTTCTTCTAGCTGAATCTTTCACCAGTCATAATGGACATGAAATCAATATAGAATTTTTGATAATCGAGATTAAAGGCAATACGATGGACTCTCCCACCTACCTCTTCACCATCTTGCATATCTTCTAAATTAACATATGGACGAATATCAGCAATACTTTGTCCCCTCACTATTCCTGTCTGCGCTTGAATGATATGAACAGGAAGATATTGATATGTCATCATATCAGGCTTTACAACGGCCATAAGTGTCAATACATCATGTAATGGGCTACCTTGAATCGATGGGTTGCGTTTTTTATAAAAATCATAATAATAATCCAGTAATACTTTCACAATACTAACGGAACCCATTCGATCAATATACTCAACCATTTGAGGTGTTGCTATCGCATATTTAGTGACATTAAGAGGAATAATGGTTACATTGTTTGCGTGAGCAAGTACTACTTGAGCAGCCACTGGGTCACCATGAAAATTAGCTTCAGAGACAGCTGTAATATTACCTGGTACCCAGAAAGCGCCACCCATAATGTAATATTCCTTTATGGTAGTCATTAATGATTTATATAAGATGAATAAGCTAGCTAAAGAAGTCAATCTTCCAATATTAACAATCACTAATTCATCTTTATACGTTTCAATTAAATCAATAATTTCACAGAAATTTTCGCTAATACCATTCTGCATATTTTTAGGGGGAATAATTGGTCCCAATCCATATTCCCCATGTATTTCCGGAACATATACTGGGGGTTCTCCAGTCATTGGAATATGTGCACCAGCAATTACTTTAATATCCTCTACCTCTTTTGTTGGAAAAAGACTGCGGATATATAAGATATTCGCAATTGCATTTTCTCTTGATACGTTTCCATAATCCGCCACAATGCCGATGACTTCTACATCATCGTTCAAATAAGCATAGATAAGCGCGATTGTATCATCAATACCTACATCACCAAATAACAACACTTTTTGAGACATAAAAACCCTCCATAAACATATGTCTTGTTAACATGATATTCCCATTCATACTCGTCCTATGTTCACTTGTCATTCTTAAGATGAAAGAACTGGGATGTATTAACATAAAGTTGTTCCTGTACATCAGGAAGAGGCATTTTTTTAATTGTCGCTATTTGTTTAATCGACTTATGGATCATTTTTGGATGGGTCAGTTGGTTGATAAACGGACCAGCAAACTGCCAAGGCCCATCCGTTTCCACCATCATATGAGTTATTGGGTATTTATTAACTAGCTGGTTAATTTCTCGTTCGTACATGACATCTGGTGTGATGGATATAAAATATCCATTCTGGCTCATTCGTTCCATTGTAGGTTTGTCACCCTTAAACCAATGAAACTGTGCATTGGTGATGGAATACTTTTCTAATAAATCACAGGCAATGGTAGCATCATCATAAACTGCATGAAGTACAATTGGCTTATTCCATTCTTTAGCTTTTCGTATAAATAATTCTAGTAATTCAATATATGGCTTTACCATTAAATTTGAATTTTCTTGTCGCTTGTAATAAGGTAGACCTACTTCACCTACCGCAATTGCTCTGTCTAGATTCGAGTCAATAAATTGTATTAAATCAGCTATATCATTATCGTTAGGTATTTCTTGTTCCGGATGAAATCCGAAAGCAGGTTTAACTGCGGAACATCTCTCCGCTAACCTTAAATTGGAAATTGACGATGCTAGGTTATTCGAAACAGAAATTAGTGAGCTAACATGATGCCGTTTCAAAGATTTAATAATTTCTGTTTGTTCCTCCTGTGTATACATATCTAAGTGAATGTGTGCATCAATAATGAAGCTATCCATTTGTAGCCCTCAATTCCTGATATATCCTTTTCTTATACTCTAGAAATGCTTCTGATAAAACTAACGCTTCCTCTCTTGGTCTTGAAAAAGGAATTGTGAATTCTTTTTTTATCGAAGCCGGACGAGCTGACAACACGATCACACGATCAGATAGAAATAATGCTTCTTCTATATTATGCGTTACGAAAAGGATTGATCGTTGATGCTCATTCCACATTGCTAATAACCACTTTTGCATGTCCAAACGGGTAAATTCATCCAATGCGGAAAATGGTTCATCTAAACAAATAACAGGCTGGGGACTTAAAATACTGCGTACAAAAGAAGCGCGCTGCTTCATTCCTCCAGATAATTCATGGGGATATGCATTTTCATATCCTTTTAAGCCAGCTCGTTCTAGCATTCGTTTTGCTTCTAATTCATCTTTTCTACCTGCAATTTCTGCCGCTAAGACAACATTTTGTAAAATCGAACGCCAAGGAAGTAAGGAATCTGATTGAGGCATATAGCTGATGAATCCCCGTTTGCCGATAATCTCTTTTCCATTTAATTTAATCGTACCGGAATTAGGTGAGGTAATCCCTCCAATCAGTCGAAATAACGTGCTCTTCCCACTTCCTGATGGTCCAACAATCGAAACAAACTCTCCGTTTCGCACCGTTAATGAAATACGATTAAGAATAGTAGTTTCCCCATATTTTTTTGTTAGATTTACAAGTTCTAAGTTACTCACTGATCTTCCCTTCTTCCGGTTTCCATTTAATTACTCTTTTTTCAATTAATGAAATACAACCAAAAAACAATAAACTTAACAGCACTATAAATAAGATAGCAACAAAGACACGATCTGTTCGGAAAGACGAAGATGCCAAAGTCATATATACTCCAATTCCTTCACTTGCACCAAGCCATTCAGATATCACCGCTCCCATTACGCTATATGTCGCCGATATCTTTAAACCACTAAACAAAGAAGGTAATCCATATGGCCACTCTAGCTTACGAAAGATTTGCCCTTTACTGGCACCTGTCATTTGCATATAGTGTTTCAGTTCTCCACTTGTTTGTCTAAATCCATCTAAAGCTGCTATAGTTATTGGAAAAAAACAAACAAGTGTAATAACAATTAATTTCGGCAATATTCCAAAACCAAACCAAATTACTAATAAGGGAGCTAAAATAATAATAGGTATATTCTGTGATATTATTAATAATGGATAAAAGGCTTCCCTAACTGTCGGAATGAGATGAAGACAAACAGCAACGAGCGTACCTACACTGCTGCCTATCATAAATCCGATAATCGATAGTTGGATAGTCGATTGTAGATGACTAGCATAATTTGGCCAGCCATTGACAGCTTCTTGCCATATTACACTTGGAGCAGGTAGTAGCCAAGCTGGGATCGAAAAAATACGACAAGCTATTTCCCAACTGATAAGGAAAAGGATGAGGACCAGAGCTGGTCGCCATCCCTTTTCTCGCAATCTTCTCATTAGCGATACTTCTCCGTTAATTGTTCCATGGAAGCTCCAGAAGGTTGATAAAGAACCTTCACCTGTGAAATAACATTTTCACAACCAATTTCAGTCATCCTTTTATTCATCTTCTCAATAATTCCAAATAGTTCTGCAAGATCACCTTGCATTGTAGTTTCTAGTGGACTTACCTGATACTTAACTCCGGAATGATCGATAATCTTAATCGCTTCATCCACATACGGAATAACATCTTCACCATTTTTCGTTTTCGGGATAATTTGAATACTAACTAGTGCATCTGCCATCATTTATTCCTCCTTTGTTTCTGGTAAAAACTCATTTGTAAATGCTTTTTCACTATCTAACGGTTTATCTAACAGCTCATTCTCATACATCCAATTGGCGTAATTCTCCCATACCTCTTGCTTTTGTTTCCCCCACTGGTCCGCATCATCTTGATACTTTGACGCTAACCAAGCTTGACTTGCTTTTACTAATTCTGCATCCAAATCAGGAACAGCGTTAATTAAGATATCAGCGGCTTCCTCTGGTTGCTCAATTGCTAGATTATAACCTTTAGATACTGCAGCTAAGAATTGCTTAACTGTTTCTGGATCATCTTTGATCATTTTTTCATTGGTAGCTAAAACCGGCGTGTAATAATCTAAATTTGACGAATAATCGGTTAAATACACCATATTAATTTCTTCATCACGGAGCTCTGCCTCTACACCAGTCCAACCATAATAAATCCACGCAAAATCAATATCTCTTTTCACCGCAGTAAAAAAGTCCGTATCGCCCATGTTGATAATATCAACTGATTCTACATTAGCATTTTCCTGCTGCATGAGTGAGGTTAGAACCGCTTTTTCTACCGGAGCTCCCCAGCCACCATATGTTTTATCTTCAAAATCTTTAGGTGTAGTAATCTGTTTATTCTTGGGTGAGGCAAAACCTGAGGTATTATGCTGTATAACAGCAGCAATGGAAACAATCGGTATATCTTGTACACGAGCTTCAGTAATCCCCTCCTGATAACTCACACCAAAATCTGCTTTACCAGATGCAATTAACTGATCTGCTCCCGCTTCACCAGGCATAATTATGTCCACATCAAGGCCTTGCTCTTCAAAATATCCCTTCTCTTTTGCAACATATAATCCTGTATGATTCGTATTTGGTGTCCAATCAAGTACAACAGAGATCTTTTTCTTTTCTGTTGAGTCATTGTTCTGCTGACTTTGTTCTTTCTCTTCTGTACCACATGCCGTTAATATAAGCAGTGTAATCCCTAAACTAAGCAGTAAAAGCTTCTTCAATGTTTTCCTCCTCTTGAATACCTTTCTCATTGTAAGGAACAGCGTATGTATCATCTTGTTTGACTGTAATTCCTTCGCTAAGAATAAAAGCGCAAACACCCGATTAGCAACGCAGCGACGATTCAACGGAGATAAAGGACTCACGGTGAGCTTGCGAGCCGATGATGATTTAGATTAGGGCGATTCATGATGAAGTAGCCTAGTTTCTGGGCGCTGGAGCTGGACGCAGCTCAACACGCAAATTTTATAATTTCTTAGACTATAAAAAATGCCCTAGATGGTTAATCACCATTAGGGCATATACAACTTAATATTTGATGTATCAAACATGTTCCCTACGCTGGTTTAAACCAGATCAGGTTCTAAGAGTCAGTACCTTACGGATACAATCTCAACCAGCAACACTGGTCCCCCTACAACTTTAGTATTCTATTATTAATTCCATAGTAACTATGACATAATTCGTCCATTTAATCAAGTTTAAGAAACTCAAAAAATATAGAAACTTCTATGAACATAGAAGCAACTTCTGCATAAAGTGACACTTTAATCAGTGGGGGTTTTATTTATCCCACATTGATTGTTAGCACCACAGACCTAAAATCCTTTGAACCGACCGGACATTTACCGGCAATCGATCCTCCACTTCCCCATAGTGGTTTTACTTTATTGCTTAAAGTGGATTATTACTGCCAGTTATATGTGTGGGATAAACCTATAAAAAACCTCTTAAAGTATAACCACCATACCTTAAGAGGTTTTCTTCCCTATTTATTTAGGTTATAGAACGCTGTCTTACCAGCATATTCACCCATGCCTGCTAGCTCATCTTCAATGCGAAGCAGTTGATTGTATTTAGCTACACGATCTGTTCGAGAAGGTGCACCTGTTTTGATCTGACCTGCATTAGTCGCTACAGCAATGTCAGCGATCGTTGCATCTTCTGTTTCTCCTGAACGGTGTGAGATAACCGCTGTATAGCCAGCGCGTTTTGCCATTTCGATTGCTTCGAACGTCTCTGTTAATGTACCGATTTGATTAACTTTTACTAAGATAGAGTTTCCAATACCTTGTTCAATACCTTTGGAAAGCTTATTAGTATTTGTTACAAATAAATCATCTCCGACAAGCTGTACTCGTCCACCAAGACGATCTGTTAATACTTTAAATCCATCCCAATCATTTTCATCTAGTCCATCTTCAATGGAGATAATTGGGTATTTGTTGATCATGTCTTCATACCAATCAACCATCTCTTCAGAAGTACGAACAACACCTTCACCTTTTAGATTATATTTACCATCTTCATATATTTCTGAAGCAGCAACATCCATTGCAAGCTTCACTTCTTCTCCTGGCTTGTAACCAGCAGCTTCAATTGCTTCCACAATTGTTTGTAAAGCTTCTTCATTAGAAGCAAGGTTTGGTGCAAATCCGCCTTCGTCACCAACAGCTGTGTTATACCCCTTTGATTTTAATACATTTTTCAATGAATGGAAAATTTCAGCACCCGTACGTAGTGCTTCTTGGAACGTTTCTGCTCCAACTGGCATAACCATAAACTCTTGAATATCTACGTTATTATCGGCATGCTCACCACCATTAAGAATATTCATCATTGGTGTTGGTAGGGTTTTTGCATTAAATCCACCGAGGTAGTTATATAACGGTACTTCAAGATAACTAGCAGCAGCATGTGCTACAGCCATGGATACACCAAGAATTGCGTTAGCACCAAGTTTGCCTTTATTTTCAGTTCCATCTAATTCGATCATTAACGCATCGATGATATTCTGACGAGTAACATCAATCCCAAGTAATTCAGGTGCAATTATTTCATTTACGTTTTGAACTGCTTTTAGAACACCTTTTCCAAGATAACGATCTTTATCACCATCACGTAATTCCACAGCCTCGTATTCACCGGTAGATGCACCGCTTGGCACAAGTGCAGAACCGAAGGCACCTGATTCTGTAAATACTTCCACTTCAACTGTCGGGTTACCGCGTGAGTCTAATACTTCACGTGCATATACATCAGTAATGTATGGCATAATTTTTCTCTCCTTTAATTTCCTTTTATTTAATTAATGATTCGCCAGTCATTTCTTC
Organism: Virgibacillus sp. M23; assembly: GCF_034190895.1. NCBI lineage: Bacteria > Bacillati > Bacillota > Bacilli > Caryophanales > Bacillaceae > Virgibacillus > Virgibacillus sp. M23. Next base: position 33,372 of record NZ_JAWDHA010000012.1, read on the forward strand.
TGGTTTTTCAATACCTAGTAAATCCAATAAGGTTGGTGATAGATCAGCTAAAATCCCACCATCTCGTAATGTTATATTTTCTTCTGTCACAATTACCGGAACAGGATTTGTCGTATGAGCAGTCATTGGCTTACCTTCAAGCGTAACTACCTCATCAGAATTACCGTGATCAGCAGTAATAATGGCATTCCCGCCAAGCTCTTTAATTTTATCAACAATTTTCCCTAGACATTCATCAACTACTTCAATTGCTTTAATAGTCGGCTGTAATTTACCAGAATGTCCAACCATGTCCGGGTTAGCAAAGTTCAAGATAATTGCATTGTGTTCACCAGCATCAAGTTCTTTGAGCAACGCGTCCGTCACTCCATAAGCACTCATTTCTGGTTTTAAATCATATGTTGCAACCTTTGGCGAATCAATCAATACACGTTTTTCACCATCAAATTCTTTCTCACGACCACCACTCATAAAGAAAGTGACATGTGGATATTTTTCTGTCTCAGCAATACGTAATTGCTTCAAATTATGCTGAGATAATACTTCGCCAACTGTATTATCTAGGTTAACAGGTTCGTAAGCAACATAGCCATCGACTGTTTCACTAAAATTCGTTAACATTACAAAGTCCAAATTTTTTGGCACGTGCTCACCACGATCAAAATCACGAAAATCTTCATTTGCAAAGGTACGTGAAATCTGAATAGCGCGATCTGGACGGAAGTTATAAAAGATTATAGAATCTCCATCTTTAATTTTCCCAACTGCTTCACCGTTTTCATCTGTGATGACAGATGGTATAACAAACTCATCGTAAATTTCATTTGCATATGAATCGTCAACAACCTCTATTGGGTCTTGATATGCTGGTCCTTCTCCATATACCATTGCATCATACGCTTTTTTCACACGATCCCAACGTTTGTCACGATCCATGGAATAATAGCGGCCTGAAATGGTTGCAAATTGACCAACACCGTATTCCTTGATCTTATCCTGCGTTTGTTTAATATATTCTTTCGCTGTTTGCGGACCAACATCTCGTCCATCAAGAAATGCATGGATGTACACTTCTTTCAACTCATTATCTTTTGCTAGTTTTAATAAAGCAAATAAATGATTGATATGACTATGCACGCCTCCATCGGAAAGCAATCCAAAAACATGCAATGCTTTTTTGTTTTTCTTCGCATTTTCTATTGATTTTTTAAAGGCCTCTTTTTCAAAGAACTCGCCATTCTTAATGGACAAATTCACACGAGTTAAACTTTGATAAACGATGCGCCCAGCTCCAATATTTAAATGCCCGACCTCGGAGTTTCCCATTTGCCCTTCAGGTAGACCAACTGCCTCACCACATGCTGTTAATTGATTGTGAGCATAGGTATTCCAATAACGATCAAAGTTAGGAGTATTGGCTTGCTTTACAGCATTTCCTTTTTCCTCATCACGAAGAGCGAAGCCATCCAAGATGATTAATGCTGCTAATTTATCCTGTTTCATTTTTTACCTGCCTCCACTAATTGTAAGAAGGATTCTGGTTGAAGGCTAGCACCACCAACTAATGCACCGTCAATATCGGATTGTGCTAGTAACTCCTCTATATTAGCTGGTTTTACACTTCCACCATATTGAATAACTACATGGTCTGCTGTTTCCTTTGAAGTAAGTTTTGCAATAACTTGTCTAATATATGCACATACTTCATTTGCTTCAGCACTTGTAGCTGTTTTACCTGTACCAATTGCCCAAATCGGTTCATAAGCTATGATCGTTTCAGCCACTTGTTGGTCTGATAGACCTTCTAAAGCTTTAATCACTTGGTTTTCGACATGATCCATTGTTTCATTTGCCTCACGCTGTTCTAGGGTTTCACCAACACAAACAATTGGAACTAAATGATGATTAAATGCAGCATGAACTTTTTTATTCACCGTTTCGTCCGTTTCATTATAATATTCTCGTCGCTCCGAATGTCCAAGTACAACATGCGTTATACCTAAATCCTCTAGCATAACTGGACTTACTTCACCGGTAAAAGCTCCACTTTCTTCATAGTGCATCGTTTGTGCAGCAACTTTAAGATTTGTATCTTTTGTTTTATCAACAAGAGATGCTAAAAATGGGAATGGCGCACAAACAATTGCCTCTACATTCTTATCTTCAGGTATTTCTGCTCCGACTTCATCAACAAATTGATTCGCTTCTGTTGAAACTTTGTTCATCTTCCAGTTTCCAGCAATTACTTTCTTGCGCATCTTCTCACCTCATTATGTTTTATTATTTATCACTTAATGCTTCGACACCAGGTAGCACTTTTCCTTCCATAAATTCAAGGGATGCACCACCACCAGTTGAAACATGATCCATTTTTTCACTAAGATCAAATTTTTCAACAGCAGCAGCAGAATCGCCACCGCCAATTACAGTATATCCTTCTGTCGTTGCTAATGCATTTGCAACTGCCTTTGTGCCATTGGCAAATGCTTCCATTTCAAACACACCCATTGGTCCATTCCAGATGATTAGTTTCGAATCAGCAACGATTTGTGCATATTTCTTACTTGTTGCCGGTCCAATATCTAACGCTTCCCAATCAGCAGGAATCTGATCAATTGCTATTTCTTTCGTATTAGCCGTTTCCGCAAAGTCATCTGCTACAATCACATCAACGGGAAGGACAAAATTAACACCTTTATCCTCTGCTTTTTTCATAAAATCCTTAGCGAGTTCGATCTTATCTTCCTCTAACAAAGAGTTACCAATTTCGTACCCTTGTGCTTTAATAAAGGTATAAGCTAAACCGCCGCCGATAATTAAATTATCTACTTTATCAAGTAAATTATCAATGACATTTATTTTATCTTTTACTTTAGCTCCACCAATTATTGCCGTAAATGGTCGTTCCGGATTATCCAATGCTTTCCCTAATACTTCAATTTCTTTTTCCATTAAGAAACCTGCAGCAGCAGGAAGCTTCTCAGCAATACCTGTTGTTGAAGCATGAGCGCGATGTGCAGCTCCAAATGCGTCATTAACATAGTAGTCAGCCATACTTGCAAATGCTTGTACAAGATTCTCATCATTCTTTTCTTCGCCAGCTTCAAAACGAACATTTTCAATTAAAACAATGTCTCCATCGCTAACTTGTGAAACAGCTTCGTTTACTTCATCTCCGTAAACAGCATCCGTCTTCACAATTTCTTTACCGATTAAATCACTTAATCGGTCTGCAACAGGATCTAAGCGTAGTTCCTCTACAACTTCACCTTTAGGACGTCCTAGATGACTGGCAAGTATTGTTATTGCTCCCTGATTAGAAAGATATTCAATAGTTGGCAATGCTGCTCTGATTCTAGTATCATCAGTTACTTTACCATCTTTCATTGGAACGTTGAAATCAACTCGGCAAAATACTCTTTTTCCTTTTAGCTCAAGATCTGTTATTGATTTTTTGTTCATGTTCTTCTGCCTCCCTATTTTAGGAATATGTAGTTCTCATTACAATTTAGGGATTCCCTTATATGGGATCATTAGTCATGCAAATAAAAACATGGAAAACGGAGGAGGATTTGGTCCCTCCCCCGCTTATTTATCTTATAGTCCTTGTTTTTTCAAGAATGCAGCTAAGTCCACACAACGAGAAGAATAACCCATTTCATTATCATACCATGAAATTACTTTAACCATGTTATCTTCTAGTACCATTGTTGATAAACCATCTACAATAGAAGAATGAGTGTTACCAACAATATCCGATGATACAAGCGGTTCTTCGCTATATTCTAGAATTCCTTTTAACTCGCCTTCAGCAGCTTCTTTTAGTGCAGCATTTATGTCTTCTGCTGTAACATTTTGGTCAAGTTCAGCAACTAGATCAACCAATGAACCATCTGGAGTTGGTACTCGTACTGCACCACCATTTAGTTTACCATTCAGTTCAGGAAGTACTTTTCCAACTGCCTTAGCTGCACCAGTAGTAGTAGGAATAATGTTTTGAGCAGCCGCTCTTGCACGACGATAATCTTTATGCGGTAAATCAAGAATTTGTTGATCATTTGTGTAAGAATGGATTGTTGTCATTAGTCCACGCTTAATTCCAAATTTGTCGTGTAATACTTTTGCATATGGTGCTAAGCAGTTTGTTGTACAAGACGCATTAGAAATAATATTATGTTTAGCTGGGTCATACTGATCGTCATTTACACCCATTACCATTGTTAAATCTTCATTTTTACCAGGTGCAGAAATAATTACTTTTTTCGCTCCTGCATCGATATGTTTCTGAGCATCCTCACCATTTGTGAAGCGACCAGTAGATTCAATAACAACTTCTACACCAAGATCTCCCCAGCCTAAATCAGCAGGGTCGCGTTCTGATAATACTTTAATTTCTTTTCCACCTACTACAATGTTAGAACCATTAACAGAAACTTCTTCATCAAGATGTCCATGAATGGAATCATACTTTAAAAGATGTGCAAGCATGTTTGCATCTGTTAAGTCATTTACTGCAACCACTTCAACCTCATCATTCTTAAGAGATTGACGAAATACGTTACGTCCAATTCTACCAAAACCGTTAATTCCTACTTTTACTGTCATGTATATTCCTCCTAAAAAATTATTTACAATATTATATTTAAAGGGAAGTAGTTCCCCTTAAAATCTCTTCTGCCGCCGCTTCATCGGTTATTAGCAAGTCACTTTTTCCTTGTTTAAAAAAGGATGCTATTGCCTGGGCCTTTGACTCTCCACCAGCGATGGTTATGACATAAGGGATTTTTTTTAGATCTTCTAATTGAATCCCCACTGTCCGCACTTTATGAACCACATCGCCCTCGCTATCAAAATAATAGCCAAAAGCTTCACTCATCGCTTGATTTTCCTTCAGTTTTTTCACAACAGTTTCAGAAGTTTTTCTGCGGTGCGCCATCGTCAGTGCGTCTCCTACACCGTGTAATGCAATCGTAGCACTCTTTATTTGTTCCAATGTCTCATTTATCGATGGCTCCTGGATAATAGACTGGTAAGCTGATTCACTCAGTGGATCTGGGACATATAGTAGTCGGTAATCACCGTTGGCTTTTCGGGCCATCTCAGCAGCAATTGTGTTTGCTTGATTTTCAACTTTTTCACCAATTCCTCCACGAGCAGGGACAAATAAGGTACCTTCTTTATTTAGTGGTGTCATCATACTCGCTACTGCTGCCATCGTTGTTCCACCTGTTACAGCTATGGTACTATCCTCACCAACGATCGTTTTCAAAAAGGCAATACAGGCTTTTCCTAATTCTTGTTTTACCCATCCATAAGCATCACTATTACCCGGGACAACAATAACATTACTTATAGATAATGTATCCTGTAATTGCTCTTCTAAAACGCGTAACCCCATGATTTCACCCATAAATGAAGCTAAGCTCTCCAGTACTACTTTTCCCTCTTCCGAGATATACATTCCTTTTGCAGTAACTTGAATTAAATCTTGATGCTGCAGTAAGTCAATTTCTCCTCGAACACTTCTCTCTGTCATGTTGGTGTTGTCAGCAAGCCCCCTTCTACCAATTGGCTGTAATAAGTCAATACTTCGCAGAATTGCATAGCGTTGCTGCATAATTTCTAGAACATCTGGTAATAATTTTTTCTGTAAGTCAATCAGCTCTCTCATCAAAGGACTCCTTTATATATGGACATAAAAAGTCCCGGATGGTTATATCGCGTCCCGGAAGCACCAAAAAAATAAATCCTTCCTACAATTTTTATTATAGCAAAGATGTAAAATTACACAACTAAAAAGTATATTTATCTAAAAAAGCTTTTACTACTTTCTGTATGACCGTTTTTTTGCTACTTCGTAAACCGCTTACCTATCTTATAATAGTTACTAGGTTTAACGATTCGATAGTGGCATGATAAACGATGTCATACCTTAGCTTCTAGAGCCTCACTTAATACTGCAAAATTAAGCTGAGCAGCATCAATAGAAATGTCATCTATAACCACACACGGAATAAGCAGTTGATATGTCTCCAACCACTTATCATTCGTGTAAATATCTCGCTCTTCCAGTTTAAATGGATAGTCCCTCTGTAAAACTTCCAGCATGAACTTAGCATCATCACATAGTGGACAAGAATCTTTCGTATACAAAATGATGTTCAGCATGCTATCTCTCCTTCCGTTTGAGTGATGCCGGAATATTTAATTGTTCTCGATATTTCATCACTGTTCTTCTTGCGATTTGCAAATTATAATCAAGTGCTAACTTATTTTTTATCTTCTCATCCGATAAAGGATTTGTCTTATCTTCATTGCTAATTAGTTCAGCTATCATCTGCTTTACTGCTAAGGCAGATGCTTTTGAACCGTTTGCTTGTTTAATACCTGATTGCAAAAAGAAGTTTAGTGGCAGTACCCCATTCGTTGTTTGAACATATTTATTAGCTACCGTTCGACTTATTGTGGAAACATGCAGATCTAAATCACTTGCAATCTCTCTCAGAGTCAGAGGCCTAAGCATAGATGCTCCTTTTTCAAAATACATATGTTGCTTTTCAACAATCACCTGGATTACCCGCTCCAGCGTATCACTTCTATAGACAATAGCCTTTTTTAACGATTCTAGCTGATTTAATTTTTCTTTCACATAGTTAGCAGTTTGTTTTTCCTTAAAGGTACTATTTTGGTAATCCGTATTTATCGTAATTTTTGGAACGCTCCACGAATAAAATGATATCTTCCAGTTACCAGCCTCTTTAAAAATAGTAGCTTCTGGAATAATATAGTCAGCTTTTTTCGTTGTAAGAAGCTGACCTGGCTTAGGGTGGCAATTTTTAATATGATCAATGACTTCTTCAACGTACGAATGAGACACTCCATAGTGTTCTGATATTCGCTGAATATTATCATCTGCCAGCCATTCTATGTGTTCTTGTATGAGATCCTGCAAAAAGGCTGGTACGAACGACTGTGCTGCTAGTTGTAACTCAATACATTCAGATAATGATCTAGCACCTATACCAGCTGGTTCTAAGGATTGTATATGCTTTAAAGCTTCTTCTACTATTTCAATGGTAGTATTACACTTAGCTGCCCATATGTCCAATGATACATCTAAGTAACCGCTTTCATTTAATGAATCAATTCCAAACAAGACAACAGGTCTTATTTCCTCGGAAATAGAAAGCGTAAACAATTGCTGTTTTAATTGATCATATAAGGTCAACTCCGATGAATTGATTTCTCCAATAGAAACAGAGGTATCAGAAGAACGATACTGAACATGCTCATCATTATACCTAATTTCTTCAATGACTGGATTTTCTTTTTCTATTTCCCTTATATATTCCATCAGTTCCATACTAGACATTTGTAATACCTGAATGGATTGCATTAGGGACTGATTCATTTTCCATTGCAACACTTGCTCATTTACAAGTTGTAATTTCATGTCTATCCCCCCAATACTTCCCCTATCATTTATTTTGCCATAAATTTTTTATTACAGCTAGTTTATTAGCTAAAAAATAACGATAGGTTTTCTCCCTACTATCTACGCATGCTATAATAATGCTGAAGCTTCAATAATGCGATTCGTTTATCCATCGCTGTTAGTTAGTCCTACTACTGTCACTAAGATCTCGGCATATGCTCCGATTAGTTGACAGTAAAAACACAGTTGAAATGTATTTCACAAGTAAGGGAGTAATCAAGAATGATCGAAGTGTACACAGATGGTGCTGCAAATGGAGATCCTGGTCCAAGTGGTGCGGGGATATTTATAAAAAAAGGGAAAAATAATTATCATTATGCGTATCCATTAGGTATACTATCAAATCACGAAGCAGAGTTCTGTGCTGTAATTCAGGCACTTGAATTATGCAGAAAAGAATTCCCAGAGGAGATTCTTTCCTTTCGATCTGATTCTAAGCTAGTCGTCGATGTAATTGAGAAAGGATTCACTAAAAACCAAAAATTTTTGCCATTACTACAGAAAATACAAGAGGAAGCAGCACACTTTTCTTTCTTTTTTATCAAATGGATTCCCGAGAAACAAAACTTCCATGCTGATAAACTATCTAAAAAAGCCATTCATTTAAATAAAAGCTGACTCCGATGGAGAGCCAGCCATATTTACATTTCTATTCCCTATACCCGGTATTTGCTTTTACTTGAACTTCTGCATAATGGTTTAAATCTACTTCTTTAGAAAGCATAGTTCCAATATACCCGCCTAAAAAGCCTAATGGTACTGAAATCAATGCAGGATTGGTTAATGGGAAAATAGGTTCACCAACAAATATTGCTGCTCCTTCAATAGGTGAAAATACATTTGGACTAATCGAAACTAGAACAAGCGCTGATACGAGACCGAATAACATTGCCGTAATTGCTCCTGCTGTATTAAATCGTTTCCAATAAATTGTATAAAGGATCACAGGTAAATTGGCACTTGCCGCAACACAAAATGCTAACGATACAAGGAATGCAACATTCATTGTTTGTGCAAATAGGGCAAATATGATGGAGAATACGGAAACGCCTAAGGAAGCATAACGTGCTGCAAGCATCTGCTGCTTATCCGTTGCTTTTCCTTTTTTTATAATTTGTCCATAAATATCATGAGCAAAAGCGGAAGCTCCAGACAAAACAAGGCCAGCGACAACAGCAAGTATGGTTGCAAACGCTACCGCTGAAACGAATGACATTAGAAAATTTCCACCAAGTGCTTCTGCTAATAATGGAGCAGCCATATTACCAGCAGGATTTGCCGCAGTAATTAGCTCTTCCCCAACAAATGCTGCTGCTCCAAATCCTAGAAAGATAGTTAATACATAAAATATACCAACGACCCATGTTGCTGTTACGACAGAACTTCTTGCTGTTTTGGCATTTCTTACTGTAAAGAACCGCATTAAAATATGTGGCAGCCCTGCAGTACCGAGAACTAAAGCTAACATTAATGATATTGTATCTAGTGGTACGTTATACTTCAATCCTGGGTTTAAGTAATCTGCTCCATGACTAGTTACCGTTTTCATCTCGCTAAACATGCCTAGAATATTAAAATTAAACTTCGCCAATACCATAAATGCAATAATCACTGTACCAATCATTAATAATACTGCCTTAATAATTTGCACCCAGCTCGTTGCCGTCATGCCTCCAAATAAGACATATATTGTCATCATTACTCCAACTATTAGCACTGCAATCCAATAATCTATATCAAATAATAGCTGAATTAAAGCTCCTGCACCAACAAGCTGGGCAATCATATAAAATATGACAATAGTAATCGTGCTAAGCGCGGCAATTCCTCTTACTTTTTTAGCATCAAATCTTGCATTAATCATGTCTGCCAATGTATATTTCCCTAAGTTCCTAAGAGGCTCTGCTACTAAGAACATTACAACTAAATATGCTATTAAAAATCCAATACTATAAAAGAAGCCATCAAATCCGTAAAGCGCGATTGCTCCCGCTATGCCTAAAAAAGAAGCGGCTGATAGGTAATCACCTGCGATAGCAAGACCATTTTGCCACCCCTTTAATCCACCACCGGCAGTATAAAAATCTCCGGTTGTTTGCGTTTTTTTAGCTGCATAATAGGTAATTACCAAGGTAGCTATGACAATAATTAAGAAGAGTGTTACTACGGTAGCATTCATTCATGTCTACCCCCTAGCTGATTTTCAACGATTTCATCTGATTGGCGGTCAAAGCTTGCTGATTTTTTAACATAAACGGTACAAAAAACCCAAGTCATAATAAATTGGCAAAACGCAAAAATCCATGCCCAAGAGATATCGCCAATTACCGGCGTGTTTAAAATTGTAGAATACGAAGTTAAAATGGGTAACATAAAATAGAAAACTAAAAAGAAAACAGTAAGCGGTAGGATAAACTTTTTCCGTTTAGCAATTAAATTTTTAAATGCTTTACTTTCAGATACTGCAATGAAATCTGGCTTACCTTTCGAAAATTCTTCTTTTTTGAAATCGCTTTCAACACTCATGCTCATTCCTCCCTCAATTTTTCATTATTTATAAAGTGAAACTTCCATCCGTGGGGGAGTTTGTTTATCCCCACGGATGGTTAGGTGAACCAATCGGACATTTACTGGCAGTTGATCCCCTCTTACCTATATTGGGTTCACTTTATTACTTGAGGTGGGGGCTTACTGCCAGTTATATGCGGGATAAAGTGAAACTTCCATCCGTGGGGGAGTGTGTTTATCTCCCACGGATGGTTAGGTGAACCAATCGGACATTTACTGGCAGTCGACCACACACTTATCCATATTCATTTCACTTTATCGCTTGAAGTGGGGGGCTTACTGCCAGTTATATGCGGGATAAAGTGAAACTTCCATCCGTGGGGGAGTTTGTTTATCTCCCGCGGATGGTTAGGTGAACCAATCGGACATTTACTGGCAGTCGACCACACACTTATCCATATTCATTTCACTTTATCGCTTGAAGTGGGGGCTTACTGCCAGTTATATGCGGGATAAAACATAACCCTATTTTTCAATACTCAAATAGTATACTAACTTTAATAAATATTCAATCTATTTTAAAAATTTATTATAAATTAGGCTAAAAGTAATAGGTTAATTTTGATTAAATATCTGGATATTTAGGTAATTTCACACCACTTTCCTTCACACGGATTATAAAAAGAGAATATAAACAACGAATTTGATGCAAAAATAATAATAAGTTAATTTAGAATATTCGATATTTTTATAGAAATGAGCGCTTTTGAAATAGAAACATTTACATTGTTTTATTCTATTTGTATTCGAGTCAGTAGTAGTAAAAACAAAAAAGCCCCAATCGTCTGAAGTAGATAGATACAGACGAACTTGGACTTTCTCCAATAATTGCTATAACTTATTCCCTTATCTTATTTTCCATCTGGCCAATAGCTTCAATTTCTACTTTTACTACATCACCATCATGTAAAAATTGTGCTGGTTCCCTAGCAAACCCAACGCCATCCGGTGTACCTGTCATAATAATATCTCCTGGGTATAAGGTTATTAATCTCGAAATAAATTGTATTAAAAATGGAACATCAAAAATTAGCTGATTAGTGTTTGCAGATTGGCGTTCTTCCCCATTTACAAATGAACGAATTGATAGATTAGATGGATCTTTTAATTCTTCCGTTGTTACGATCCATGGTCCGATTGGTGTGCTACGATCTAATGTCTTACCTTGTAACCATTGGGGTGTTCGCTTCTGAAGATCTCGAGCTGTTGTATCATTAGCTATCGCATAACCCGCAACATAATTCAGTGCGTCATCCTTGAGAACTTTAGAAGCCTTTTTCCCAATTACAACTGCAAGTTCAACCTCATAATCAAGCTCGCTTGTAAAGGCAGGTTTTTCGATTACATCCTCTGGTCCAATTAAAGCATTATTATACTTTGCAAATATTACTGGATACTCGGGCATTTCACCTTTCATTTCCTCTACATGATTCGCGTAGTTTTTGCCTACACAGATGATCTTACTGGGTTTTTCAATAGGTGTTTTTAATCTGACATCATCTAGAGGGATTCTGTTTTCTCCTTCTTCTTTTTCAAGATTGTATTGAACTGCTTCATATGCTCGCTCAATTGCTGATGAACCGATTGCGAAAAAATGAGATGCATCACTAGGAAGATATTTTTCTAAATTCGCTATTATACCTTTCTTTTCATGTGAACTTAGCAATTGCCGATATGCATTCTGTACATCCAATACGTAGTTATCTAATACACAGCCAATTCGCGATTCTTCTTTTCCCTTTATGCAGTAATTGACTAATTTCATACCTACACCTCTTTCATTTAGTCAGTAGCAATAATTTTATCAATATTTATAATAAAAGCACAAGTACTCCTCCCATATCAACTCGCGCTTAGAGAACAGACAGAAAACTGAATGAGTCTTAAAAGCAGAAATAATCGTTCTTTTTCTTTATAATTATAATAAGAATAGATATAGGGAGGAGCGGTACATGTGCAATCTGTTATTGAGTTAGTCGATAGTGTAGAAATTATATCTGCCAAACCACAGTTTATAATTGCTAAGAAAGATCCTTCATTAGAAATCATCGGAATTGGAAGAAGTGCTGTGGTTTTTAAGATTAAATCCACCTCAATGGCCCTCAAAATATTTCCTCCTGTGTTTGAACATATTGCGTTAGAAGAGGCCAAAATATATGCTTTATTGGAAGGGAACAATTTTTTCCCTTCTTTATATGAAGCTGGTAATAACTATCTATTAATCGATTATATTAGCGGATACACATTATATGACTGTTTACTGAAAGGAATTCCACTTACGGAATTGAATATTAAAAAGGTGGACGAAGCCTTACATTCCGTTAAACGATTAGGTTTAAATCCTTCTGATATTCACTTACGGAATATTATGCTAACGTGAGAGGGAACGATTAAATTAATTGACGTAGCCCGTTTTCGACAAACTACATATGACTCTCAATGGGATGACATTAAATTAGCCCTCTCCACCATGTATTTTAAAAAGTACACTCCTAAGAAGATACCTGCATGTATTTTAAATGGCATTGCTTTTTTATATAAAAAGAGAGTAGTACAAGCACCTCTAATTAAATTAAAGAAAGTAGAAAATAAGTAGAGCAAGTACAGTATTTCGAATAACCGTACTCGCTCCATTTCTAGATTAATCCAATTGAAGCTAGGATAATAGCTATGATAACAGATATAACTGGTATAAGAACTGCCACTACGAAAATATCTTTATAGCTATCTTTATGAGACATTCCAGTTATAGTTAACAATGTTAATACTGCACCATTATGCGGTAATGCATCGAGGCCACCTGATGAAAGTGACGCAATACGATGAAATGCCTCTGGTGATATTCCTGTATTCATGGCTATATCATAGTATTTTGAACCTAATGCCTCTAAGGCAATTCCCATTCCACCTGAAGCGGAACCTGTGGCTCCTGCTAATATATTTACTGCAACTGCTTCAGATATTAGTGGATTTCCTTTAATACCCATTAGTATTTCAGTAAGCTTTTCAAAACCAGGAACCACCTTAACCACCGTTCCAAAGCCTACTGCTGCGCTTGTATTAATAATAGCTGTAACCGATCCGACCGCTCCACTATTGATAGCTTTTATGAAATACTTCGTTTTATGAACATTAAGCAATAGTATTAAGATAATGCCGGATATCAACGCGATGACGATATCCCATTTCAATAAATTCAAGGTAAGCAATACCGTTAATAATGGAAGTAACGATAACAGGAAATTTGGTGTCGATTCCTCTCTATCTTCAACATTTTGTTCTGTCGGTTCTGAAAACGTTTCACCGTTAGCAGTTAATTTCTTTTCTCGCCAGCTCAGATAAAAATAACCACCACCGCCCATAACAATAGCTGCAATAATTCCCATTATTGGTGCAGCGACTGCACTTGTATGAAAGTATTCCATCGGAATTAAATTCTGTATCTGAGGCGTACCCGGCAGTGCAGTCATGGTAAAAGTAAAAGCTCCTAAAGCAACCGTCGCTGGGATTAACCTTCTACTAATATTCGCTTCCCGAAATAGCGTTAATGCTAATGGATATACAGCAAATACAACAACAAATAAGCTTACTCCACCATATGTTAGAACTGCCGACGATACTAATACCCCCAATATTGCTCGCTTCGTACCAATAATCTTTGTTAAAGCTACTGCAACAGATTTAGCCATTCCTGTATCTTCCATTAACTTCCCAAAGATAGCTCCTAACATAAATACCGGAAACCACTGCTTAGCAAAAGATACGAATCCCCCCATATATGTATCTTTATAGGCATCTAGCAAGTCGAGTCCTCCAGTTAGTGCCACAACCCCAGCAGCTATTGGAGCTACCCAAATAATAGACCAGCCTAAATAGGCAAGCACCATTAATACAATCAGCCCCAGTATGATTCCAATCATGAAAAATCCCCCCATATCATTTTGATATTAGATTACTTCAACGATCATGGCTATCCCTTGGCCACCACCAATACATAATGAAGCCATGCCATATGTTTGCCCTCTACGCTTCAACTCTTTAATAAGTGTATATAAAACCCTCGTACCACTCGCGCCAATTGGATGTCCTAAAGCAATTGCACCGCCGTTAACATTTACTTTAGCACGATCCAATCCCATTTCCTTCTCTACAGCAAGATACTGTGATGCAAAAGCTTCATTCACTTCAATTAAATCGATATCTTGTAGACTCATGTTTGCATTATCTAAAGCCTTTTTCATCGCAGGTACTGGACCAATTCCCATGATAGATGGATCAACTCCAGCCACCCCCCATGACATAATCCTAGCAATTGGTTTAAGTTGCTGTTCGTTAATGAACTGCTCTCCAGCTAAAATGACTGCAGCAGCACCATCATTTATACCACTTGCATTCCCACCGGTAACAGTACCCTCATTTTTAAATGAAGTCTTTAACGTTGACAAACGTTCGATTGTTGTATCTTCTCGGATATGTTCATCTGATTCGATCCATAGGGAACCCTTCTTAGACTTCACTTCTACCCCTACAATTTCTTCACTAAATTTACCATCACGTCTAGCTTTACTCGCCCGTTGATGACTTTGATAGGCGTACTCATCTTGTTCACTTCGAGAAATGTGATATTTCTCCGCCAAATTTTCAGCCGTCACGCCCATACCAGCTCCAATGTACTCATCGGTCAATGCGGACCACAACATGTCATCCATCTTCGGCGTTCCTAATTTTGTACCAAACCTACTTCCTCTTAGTGCATGAGGGGCTAAGCTCATATTTTCCACGCCACCAGCTAATGCCACCTGTCCTTCTTTTAATTGAATAGACTGCGCCGCATTAATGACAGCCTGGAGACCAGATCCACATAGTCGATTCACCGTTAATGAAGGACTTTCAATAGGTACTCCCGTATCTAATGCAATATGCCTTGATAAGTAAGGGGCATTCTTTGCAGAATGAATCACATTTCCCATAACTGTAAAATCAATCTGTTTCGCATCAATCTGACTTCGCTGAATAGCTTCTTTACTTACAATTACGCCAAGTTCTGTAGGATCTACATCCTTCAACCCTCCCCCAAATGTACCAAATGGGGTCCGTGCTCCTTCTAAAATATATACATTCTCCATCTATTTTTCACTCCTTACCCATTATTGAGCTGTATAGCCGCCATCTATAATGATTGCCTGACCTGTTACACCTTTTGCTTTATCGCTAGCAAGAAAAACGGTATAGTCAGCAATTTCCTGGACAGATAATAATCGTTTCTGAGGAACCAATGGATAAATAACCTCCTCTAGTACTTTTTCTAGAGAAACATTACGATTTTTTGCTAAACCTTCCATTTGATTACGAACTAATGGTGTATCCACATAACCAGGACAAACTGCATTTACGGTGATTCCATCCGCTGCACCCTCTAAGGCAGCTACCTTTGTTAAACCAATCAACCCATGTTTAGAGCTATTATACGCAGCCTTTCCAGCAAAACCGATTACTCCGTTTATCGAAGACATGTTAATAATACGTCCACTACCCTGCTTTTTCATGATTGGGAAAGCATACTTTGTTGCAGTAAACGGAGCGACTAACATGACCTTTGTCATAAACTCGAATTTCTCCGTTGGGAATTCCTCAATGGAAGCCACATGCTGTAATCCAGCATTATTAATAAGTACATCTAGTTTTCCATAGTGATCTACTGTTTGATCGATAGCCTCTTTTAGTTGCTCCTCATTTGTAACATCACATTGAATTCCTAAACAGTTATAGCCTTTTTCTTGCCAATGATTTACTGATTGTTTAACTTTTTCTTCATTTATATCCGTAAAAACTACGAAAGCTTTATTTTTCAAAAATTCAACACCAATTTCATAGCCAATGCCACTTGCTGCACCAGTTATAAAAACAACCTTATTTTCGACCATCAATAGTTCCTCCTGTTCATTTTTGTTAAAATGCTGCTTCTACTAATTGGTTACTTACGCTAAGTTCAGCTCCAGTAGACGCAATTACTTTTTCAACTGTCCATCCCCTAGCAATTTCTTGAAGAATCAGACCACTGCTCGTTACATCAATTACTGCTCGATCCGTAATGATTCGATCAACGACCTGTTTTCCAGTTAACGGTAATTGACACGCTTTTACTATTTTGGGGTGTCCGTCCTTCGTTACATGGTCCATAATGATAACTATTTTTTTGGCACCATGTACAATATCCATTGCTCCCCCCATTCCTTTAATCATTTTTCCTGGGATCATCCAATTTGCTAAATCGCCCGATTCAGAAACCTCCATCCCACCTAAAATTGCTAGATCCAGATGTTCACCACGTATCATAGCGAACGACTCCGCACTACTGAAATATGAAGCTCCTGTTATGGCGGTCACAGTCTCTTTTCCGGCATTAATTAAATCTGGATCAACCTCATTTGCATAAGGAGATCTGCCAATGCCAAGCAGACCATTTTCCGATTGGAGAACAACCTTTTTGTCGGCTTGAATATAATTGGCAACCATTGTTGGCATACCAATTCCTAGATTAACATAGGAACCGCTTACAATTTCACGCTCAGCTCTTATTGCCATATTTTCTCTTACGTTTACTTTACTTACTTGCTTTAACACCATTATTTCCTCCCTTTTACTACGCTTCTTGTTTTATTGTTAACCGCTCTATTCGCTTTTCCTGTTTCCCTTGAATTAATCGATTCACATAAATACCAGGTGTATGAACAGAAGCCGGGCTTATCATTCCTGTTTCCACTATCTGTTCTACTTCCGCAATGGTAATACTTCCAGCAGCAGCCATCATTGGATTGAAATTTTGTGCCGTTTTCGCATATTGCAAATTACCATCTTTATCCCCTATTGCTGCTCGAATGAGACTATAATCAGCTTTTAGTGAGGTCTCAAGTAAATAATCCTTGCCAGCAAATTGACGTACTTCCTTCCCCTTAGCTATTGCTGTACCCACACCAGCTGGCGTATAGAAAGCTGGTATCCCGGCTCCACCTGCTCGAATTCTTTCAGCTAACGTCCCTTGAGGAACTAGTTCTACTTCTAATTCTCCTGTTAATACCTGACGTTCGAATTCCTTATTTTCACCTACATAGGATCCAATCATCTTATCAATTTGCTTATTTTTTAGTAATAAGCCTAAGCCCCAATCATCAATACCACAATTATTAGAAATTACGGTTAAATGTTTTACATTTGTTTCAACTAAAGCCAAAATAAGATTTTCTGGTATTCCTACTAAACCGAACCCCCCTACCATAATAGTTGCTCCATCTTCCATACTATTTATCGCTTCTAAAAATGATTGATATATTTTTTTCATTCTCTGCACTCCTTTCACAATTATTATGCAAATAACATGCCAACCCTTACGAATTTTTCGATAAGTTTCTCCTTAACCCGCCAATCCTTTGTATAAATAGCATTCCATATTATCTTTTATTAGTAGAAACGGCATAAATAAATACCCCGATTCCATGTTTATGGAAAACGGGGTATTTATTATTAGTATTCATTTGCAAACCCTTACTTCTATTTACCATCTACACATGATTCCAAGTTTATGGAACACATTCCGAAATGCCGGAAGCTAGGAAAGCCCATACTTTCTAAGTTTTTCATAAAAACTTGATTTTTTAATTCCTAGGATCTGCATTGCCCTTTCTTTGTCTCCTTTGCTTTCTTTCATTGCATGTTGAATTGTTTTCTTTTCGGTTAGTTCTAGAATTTCTTTTAAATTCCCTGTCCGCTTCTCTATATTTGCGGGTGGATGCATACGATCTGGTAAATCAGCAACAGTTATTTTTTCATCGTTGGTTAGATGCACTGCAGATTCAATGACATTTTCTAATTCACGAATATTTCCGGGCCAACTATAATAGGTCAGCTGCGTCATTGCTGCTGGATCAATATCCATTACTCGTTTTCCTGTCCTTGCTCTTACTTTATGCAAAATAAACTTTGTAATTATTCGAATATCATCAGGCCTTTCACGTAGGGGTGGTATAAAAACTTGTACAACATTAATTCGGTAGAACAAATCCTCTCGAAACAATTGCTTTTTTATTAGCTGTTCCAATGGTTGATTTGTCGCAGCAATGATTCTTACGTCAACCTTTTTAGGAGCCTCTGATCCTATTGATTCTATTTCGCCTTCTTGAAGCACTCTTAAAATTTTTACTTGTGCGGATAATGGCATATCCCCTATTTCATCTAAAAATAACGTCCCCCCATCTGCTAATTGGAACTTTCCTAGTTTCCCCCCTCTTTTTGCTCCAGTAAAAGCTCCTTCTTTATAACCAAATAACTCTGATTCAATTAAATGTTCTGGAATCGCTGCACAATTTACTTTAACAAATGGTTTTGTATTCCTCTCACTTAGATGATGAATACTATGAGCAAATAGTTCCTTCCCTGTACCACTTTCGCCTCGAAGTAAAACAGATACATCACCAGGTGAAACCTTTTTTATTTTTTCCTTTAACTCACTCATCTGCTTGGAACTACCAGCTATATCATGAAGTGAATAGGTAATGCCATGCTGCTCCTTTAATTGATTCCGATAATGTTCAATTTCAAGTAATAAATCTTTAATATGACTGTTCATCAGCATCCATTCTTTCGTATCACGATACAGAACGGTTCCAACTGCACCGACTATCCTGCCTTCAGAACGAACCGGAATTCGATTAGCAATCATGTGATTACCACGAATATACTGTAAATCTGCTATTTCTTCCTTACCAGTTTGTACAACAATATGCATCCTTGTATTTTCTATAACATCCGCTACATGTTTACCGATAACTTCCTGCTTATCCAGCTCTAGAAAACGACAATAGCTATTATTCATATAAGTAACCAAGCCTTGATCATCCACTACTACAAAGCAATGATAGGCATTTTCGAAAACGGTTTCAAAAATTTCATCTTTATACTCAGACGTTAATGTTGCCATAACACATTCCTCATTTCCCTTTGACTATTGGTTTACGATTATTAGAAAGAAAAACGTAATTATTACCTCTTTATTGCAGTGATAGGCTTTATTCCGTATATAACTGACAGTAAATGTCCGGGTTAAGAGCCTTTAGGTCATACCGTGGTACGAACTATCATTGGAGATAAACTAACCCCCTATGATTGAATTTTCACTTTATTTAATCATTAGAACATGCAACGTAGAATTTTTGTAAAACTTTATATCTCGTGCGGGTGTTTTTTCGTTGTGGGTATTTCTTTCAGCCTAAAATTCCAACTGCTAAAAAATGTGTTCAGCAGTTGGAATGATAGTGTAGTCTCTCCATTAAATATTTCAACTCTTCAGCAGCGATTTGTCCTGGTGCAGAGGCATGCTTTCCTGAGCCAAAGGTTGCTGCAGAACCTACGAATTCGCCTGCTATTCTACTCAATATTCCTTTTTTTCCCATCGCAATAGTTATATATGGCTGCTTTGCAGTAGTTTTTATAGTTTCCGCAACAGTTAACAACCGGAGAACATCCGATATGCTATTAGGCATAACAGCAATCTTAACGATGTCTGCTCCAGCGTTTTCCATCGAAATCAAGCGATTAGTCATCTCTTCATTCGTCGGCGTACCTTCAAAATCATGATTAGACATAATTACTATAACTTGGTTCCTCTTTGCCTTTTCCACCAAACGTTTAATCTCAATGGTGCCTGTAAACAATTCAAGATCAATTAAATCAAGATATCCCGATTCGATTGCTGTGCTTAACAAATTTATATATACGGATGTATTCAAATTTTTCATTCCACCCTCTTTATAGGAACGAAATGTAAAGAGTAGTGGTATGCCATCCATTTCTTTATGTAATTCTGAGAGTACGTAAATGACCGCTTCGATACTTTCCGCCTCTTTTAAAGCATCAACACGCCATTCAATAATATCCGGGTTTTCTTTCTTTACCTCATTGAGTTCAGACTTTAACTCATGTAAATTAACACCCATTAAAGGGATAATCACCTTCGGAATACCTTTACCAATAAGGATATCCTTTACGGATACGATATTCATCATTTATCCTCTCCCTAGCAACTTATCTACTCATTATAATCGTTACAGCAATCATTGCCAATATGAGATTATTTCAATTAACGTGCATGTGTATACTATTTCGCTTATAATTAGG
The DNA here is from genome assembly GCF_034190895.1 of Virgibacillus sp. M23. NCBI lineage: Bacteria > Bacillati > Bacillota > Bacilli > Caryophanales > Bacillaceae > Virgibacillus > Virgibacillus sp. M23. Next base: position 53,605 of record NZ_JAWDHA010000012.1, read on the forward strand.
GAAACATTCCTGTGAAGAAAGAGGTTACTTATGAGCACGAACGAAACACCATTACGACAAAAAAGTATAGCATTAATTGGATTCATGGGTGTTGGAAAAACATCTATTGGTAAAGAAGTGGCAAAAATGCTTTACCGAGATTTTATTGATGCAGATAAAGAAATTGAATCAGCGTTTCATATGCCTGCTTCTGAGATATTCCAGACTTATGGTGAAAAAGTCTTTAGACATAAAGAGAAAGAAATCTTACAAAAACTTTGCAAGCAAAAACTAAAAATTATTTCTCTAGGCGGTGGTGCCTTTCTTCAGGAGGAAATAAGAAATGTCTGTCTGGAAGAATGTATCGTATTTTATTTAGATTTATCGTGGGAGTCGTGGCAAGAAAGAATTAGCTTACTCATAGACAGTAGACCTGTTTTGCAAGACAAAAGCTTAAAGGAAATTAAAGCACTATTTGAAGAACGGAAATCAATTTATCAAGATCACCATTCGGCTGTTGCAACTGATCAATTAATGATTGAGGATGCAGCGGCTTACATTGTTAAATCACTTAAAACAGCTTGGGACATTTATGAACCACAAAATAACTAACTGAAGGTTTGCATATTTGTGCTAATCGGGTATAATAAAAATAGATAATATGAATAAAATAAAAAAGCATTTGATCTAGACTTAGAAAAAACTTTAATAAAGACCGCTGGTGCTGGTACACCAACGGCCATGTACAATAGCCCTTCAAGGGGGCGGCTCACACAGTTTATAGAAAATAACTACCCACTATGCTTGCCAGGCTTATGGGTGGTTATTTTTTTTGTGACAGTAAAGCAACAACCAATGAACCAAACGAGATCATTAGCACAAGTGCTTCGAACACTGTCATAGGCATCACCCCCTCTCCTGTTCATCAGTCAGGGAGTGAAACCGCCACCCATGAAAGCCTTATTGTACAATACCATTGTAACAAAAAATAATATCTAATCCTATTTTTGCTTGAAAATAGGGCAATATATTTATGTATAGAAAAAAACTTACTCTATGGCTTCATTTCATTCACTCCAGTTCGTTAAAACTTACGTGGTGCGAAAGGTTCATTCTACCTGTTAATCTTCGTCGTCTTTTTTAGCATTCTCTTCTGCTTTAGCATCAGCTTCTAAATCTAGCCAGGACAGCATTTCACGAACAACTGCATTTATTTTTTCATCTATTGCCTCGTTACCATATTTCTGTTTTGCTAATTCTATATTTTTAATGACGTCTTGACCAAATTGTATGATCGGTGTGTCCGCTTCCAGATTATTAAACAAATCAATAAATTCATCAAGTGCTTTATCAAAGCGTTTGCTTTCCATATCATTTGCTTTCATGTTTATCACCCTTTTATAGGATACCCAAAACCTGCTTCTCCTATTTTAACTAAAACAAAAATGGGGTTAATAAAAAAACGAACGATTATTAGTTTAAATTAATGATCGTTCGTTTTTTAATGGTATAGGGAATGACAAAGATAAATATGGGTCGTGTTAAGAGCGACCAGAAACGAAACTACTTCGCGTATCGCCCTAAGCTAAGTAATCATCGGCTCACAAGCTCACCTTTGTTTCCTTTATCTCTGACTCGTTCCAGACGCTACGTTTCTAATCGGACGCTTGTGCTTTTGTTCTTAGAATAATTAATTTAGCACCTGAAATATGCGAGACTCCTTGAAAAAGAAGAATGCATTTTCTACGTGCGATGTATTGCTTCCGAAGCCTTGCTTATCCAGCGGGAACAGCACGAGTTCGAAGATCCACTTGGTAACATGTTTTCCTTTACCAAGTGAGCTGAGTGGCCATGCCCGCGGAAAGCACGTATAGTTTCATGGTGCAGCGATGGTACTCCTATTGATAACATGATTATTCATATTTTGAGTAAAGAAGTTGTGTTTTTTCCCTGCCACTTATAACTTAATTAATTAAGTTATTCGCCTGCAATACTTCTTTTTGCTTCTTTCCTTTTACTGTTACATAATTATTTTTAAACCATGCCCACACACTGGCACACACCGTAAAAATCATCGAAATAATTTCACCCCAAAGTTCGTGCGTACCAGGTATTGGGTTCAAATCTGCTGCAATGAGAAATTGGTTAATTAAAGCTAATACTAAGACAATCGTGCGAATAAGCGTACCTCTATCCATGTCTCTCACCCCCTGTACAATAAGATTAAAGAATCCACAAAACAAAAATAATGGAGCTCGTACTTATATATATGCGAAGAAGGTGTAAACATTAGCTAAAACCATTACTATTTTCATTCGTAAATTAAATTTACAGAAGTAAATCACTTATTCTATATATTACGACACTGATTAACAAATTCCTGCTCTTATTCGTAATTTAACAAGTAATGTAGATGTTTAAGCATTAATTTCCGACAAAGCGAATTTTTTCAATCAGTTGGGGGGTGGTTTATCACCTACGGATTGTTAGTACCAGAGGGATATGATCTAAAGTTCTTTGAACCAATCGGACAATTTACCGGCAGTCGCCCCCCTTATCCATATTGGGTTCACTTTATTACTGGTATTGGAGACTAACTGCCAATTATATGCGGGATAAACAAGAAGAGTATTAGAGAGATATATGTATGGAAAATAATTTGATGTGAAGGATGAATTGACAGATAATGTAACAACTATATTTTTAAATAAGAATTATAAATCCGAACGAAAGTTTTATGGTGAGTTACTCAAATTATCGTTTAACTATTACTACGTTGAGTAGCAAGTATAATTTTTATTGACGTACACTTTAGCAGTATTTATAATATAAATGAATTCTAGTGTAAACTAAACGAAGGAGGGTTGTTAAAAAATTATGGGTGGAATTATTATTATCCGTACTTTGAACTGGTAATTTAATACGTTCGAAGGCTCTGTTTTGCTACAGAGTAAGCGGGATAAATCTGCTCATTTTTAACAATCTTCATTACTATATTTTATTAATAAAATGAGAGGAAGGACTGATTATACAATCTTTCCTTTTTATTTATATGAGAAATTGCTTTAGCTCTTTAAATAAGAAGGCTCATTTTGTGCTGATTAGTTTTTTTACAATATCTCATTCTGCATAATGATGCATTCCGTTTACTGGAAGCTACAGACGCCTATGTCTGTGGCTTTTTTGCATTCAGAGCCGAATGCAAATATTTTAAGAAAGGACTGTTAAATCATGGCAAGAAGCAGGAAGAGATATCAGCATAAAAAATCGTCTACTGGAACTCCATCAAATTTCAGTGGGAAGCATTTCATTCACAATAAGCGTTTAATAAATGATATTGTAAATATTGCTCGTATTTCAAAAAGCGACCTTGTATTAGATTTAGGAGCTGGAAAAGGAGCAATTACTAGTATTTTAAGCTCCCGAGCAAGAAAGGTTCTCGCTATAGAATACGATTCAAACTTCATAAAGAAATTAAAACAACTTGAAATGAAAAACACTATAATCATAAAGCAAGACATATTACGTATTTCATTACCTCAAGAGCCATTTGTAGTTGTTTCGAATATTCCATATGCTATTACAACGCCGATTATGAAAATGTTTCTTAATAAACCTTCAAGCGGTTTTCAAAGTGGGGTTATTGTAATGGAAAATGGTGTAGCTAAAAGATTTACATCAAATTTTGTGAAGGAATCATATGTGATCGCTTGGAAAATGTGGTTTGATATTCAGTATGTTAAAGGAATTTCTAGGAGAAATTTTTCCCCGCCACCAAAAGTTGATTCCGCTGTGATTAAAATAAATAGAAAGGCGAAACCGATTGTACCTATTAGCGATTATTTAATCTTCTGGGGACTAGCTGATTATGCACTTAAACATCCACAATATCCTATCGAGATTGCATTAAAAGGTATATTTACACCACCGCAAATGAAGCATTTAAAAAGAAATCTTCAAATAAATAATGAAACTCCAGTTGCATCTTTAACGGAACTGCAATGGGGTTCCCTATTTGAAACAATGATAAAGTATGTTCCAAAATCCAGATGGCCAAAGATAAAAAAAGCGAAATTAAACCATTTTTAAAATCTACTTACAAAAGGTTGTGGAATGAGGATTCCTTTTTACTTCTCATTCCACCCATTAATCCGCATATTTCATATCTCAATAGGAGACAATTAACCATTAATTGACTGTTCGCCCTCTATACATAGCCTCTCACTATAACCGCAATTAGAATAGAAAATGGATTTATTCTCTCTTGCTAATGTTTTTTATCACCATTTTACTACGGGGAATACTTGGCATGCTAACCATACTAAAACTTAAATCTTGATCAGGAACATCATAGTTTATTCGATTTACTAGATAATCAAGGCTTACTTTCATTATCTCTATGGTCACCCACTCACCAGCACACCGATGCCCCATAAAATAATCTCCCCCACCTTGTGGAATAAAGTCAAATAAGCCACCATCCCATGTAGTAAACCGATCAGGGTTGAACACATCAGGGTTCTCCCAAATGTTTGGATCGTGATTGGTACCATAAAGATCTAGTAAGGTTAACGTACCTTCTTCAAATTTATACCCTTTCCAAATGAAATCGTTTTTTACCAGTCCGGCGACAAAAGGAAAAAATGGATAGAATCGCCGAACTTCTTGTATGAACTTCAGAGAATATTTCTCATCACTCCTTTCAAGCTTCTTCGTTTCGTTTGGATAATGATAAACTGTTAAAGCAATAAAATTGATGAATATAGCAATCGCTACAAGTGGCCGTAAGATATTAATCACTTCTACAGCAACTGTATCTGTATCAAGAGAATTCCCATATGGATCGTGATACCTAATAAATTTGTACAAAATACTATTTTCAGATACATTCACTTTTCCATCACGAATCTCTTCAACGAGTTTCCCTACCCACTTTTCTATACGATTTCTAGCATTCCTTCCTAGCCAATGGGTGGGGCCAATAGCTGCTACTGACTCGAACATTGCCCCTAAATCTTTCGTTACCCCTTTTACTTTATTTGCTGACACGGGTATACTTATCCATTCGCAGGCTGTTCTGCACATAATTTCCTTAACTTCTTCATAAAAAATAACCTTATCCATTTGCACCCATTTATCTACCGCTAACTTCCATTGTTTTCTTATAATTCCAGTCAATCTGTCCAGTTCATTGGAAGACATGATCGACATAAACATTTCCTTACGTTGTCTATGGGCTTGTCCATCTAAAGCCTGAACTCCATTCTTACCGAATAATGTTTGTACTGCCCGATTAGGAGCTGCATCTTTTCTTTTAAATTTCTCGTTGTCATAAAATATTTCTGCTGCTTCTTTACCTCCCATGCAAATCGCTTTTTTTCCAACTAGCCTTGTCTCGAAAATATCACAACTAAAAATTTGACGTCTATTTAAGATATACCTATATCCTTCTCTTATAAGACTTAAAGTATGATCTATTCCTTCTTCTCGAGGTATTTGACTTCTATACGACATATGATCCAACTCCATTTTCGAGTAATGATCTTAATTTTTGTAGATTATCCCCGGTTTATTCGCAAAAATACAAGGACAATCGTTCGTGAAGGTATGACACAGCTTCTACTTATTAAGATTAAAGGTAACTACGCTTGCTTGAATACATGTGCAACTAAGACACACGCAGGAATTAAAAAGACAAGGCTTCCGCGGACTGCACTCGTCCGGCTGTAGTGAAAATCAACTGTATTCCACTATTAACATATAAATTATTCTATATTTAATAGGCTGGATGGTTAATGAAATTGACTTCATTTAAATCTTAATCTGTTTCTAACTGAAAAAATTGCAAAAAATATTGCAAACAAAAAACACGTATAAATCTTGATACTTCAAGATTTATACGTGTTTTATTACTTATTTTATTATCTTCTTCTACGATCATAATTACGCGCCCGGAGGGATTCGAACCCCCGACTCACGGTACCGGAAACCGTTGCTCTATCCCCTGAGCTACGGGCGCATGTACTATTCACTAATTAAGACACATAGAATATTATAACGTCATATTAGTAGTTACACAAGTATTTTTAGTTATCATAGGTTTATTTTTGACAATTATGGGAATGATGGAAGTGTATTTTCATTGGTTACGAGTTAAACTTTTTGTTTGACCTTTTTTGACCTATTAGTTATGATAAATATATCCGATCTAATGGATATTCGAATAGATAAGGGAGGATTTTACATGAATTTAATACCTACAGTTATTGAACAAACAAATCGTGGAGAGCGTGCCTACGATATTTACTCACGCTTACTAAAAGATCGTATCATTATGCTAGGGAGTGCCATCGATGATAATGTGGCAAATTCCATTGTAGCACAATTACTATTCCTTGAAGCAGAGGATCCAGGAAAAGATATCTCGTTATACATTAATTCACCAGGTGGATCTATCACTGCTGGTATGGCTATATATGATACCATGCAATTTATTAAATCTGACGTCTCCACAATCTGCACAGGGATGGCAGCATCTATGGGTGCATTCTTACTTGCAGCAGGTGAAAAAGGGAAACGCTTTGCATTACCAAACAGTGAAGTTATGATTCACCAACCGCTTGGAGGGACACAAGGCCAAGCTACAGACATTGAAATTCACGCACGTAGAATCATCCAAATGCGTGAAAAAATTAATGAAATTCTTTCAGAGCGTACTGGTCAACCAATAGATGTTATCGAGCGAGATACAGATCGCGATAATTTTATGTCAGCTCATAAATCTGTTGAGTATGGTCTGATTGATAAAATAATGGAACGTAAACCAGAATAGTTTTATTCAAAAAATCCCTTTCACAAAAAGAAAGGGATTTTTTATTACTTTTTGGCAACAAAGGAAGTAAGTTGTGACAATGCTGCTTCTTCATCTGCTCCTTCTGCGATCAACGTAATCTGTTCTCCAGTAGTTATCGCTAAGCTCATCAAGCCCATGATACTCTTTGCATTCACTTTTTTACCATTTTTCTCAAGAAATATATGAGATGTATATCGGTTAGCCTCCTGTACAAATTCTGCTGCAGGTCTCGCTTGTAAGCCAGTTGTCAGTTCCACCTTAATTGACCTCTCAACCAAATACCTCATCCTCCCCTTAAATGAAAACGCTATCAAATATTACATAAATAGAACGAAATATGGTGATTCAGTGGAATTTCCCACTGAATCACGAAGGGCTACATTAAACTACAAGATTTTAAATTATCCGTATTATATCATGAATGGTAATCAAATTAAACAATTACTGTAAAACTTCACCTTTTTTAATTTTTTCAGCAAAAGCATCGATTTTTTTCAAGCGATGGTTTACACCTGATTTTGATATTTTACCACTTGTAACTAATTCACCAAGCTCCTTTAGGGAGACATCCTGATGTTTTACACGTAAAACTGCGATTTCCCTGAGTTTTTCCGGTAACTGATCTAAACCAACTGTACGTTCAATTAGGTTAATGTTTTCTATTTGACGAAATGCTGCACCAATCGTTTTATTTAAATTAGCCGTTTCACAATTAACAAGTCGATTAACAGAGTTTCTCATATCACGCACAATTCGTACATCCTCAAACTTAAATAAAGCATTATGTGCACCGATAATGCTAAGAAATTCCGTAATCTTTTCTGCTTCTTTCATATATACGATATATCCATTTTTCCTTTCCAGCTTACGAGCATGTAAATCAAACGCATTAAGTAAATCACAAAGTGCATCATTATGCTCCTGATAAAAGTTAAATACTTCCAAATGATAGGAAGATGTCTCCGGATTATTAATGGAGCCACCTGCAAGAAACGCTCCACGTAAATAGGCACGCTTGCAACAAGATTTTTTTACGTATCTCTCGGATATATTCCTTGTAAAGGTATAGGGCTCTTGCAATATAGTTAAATCCTTTAATAAAGAACGCACATCTTCCTTTAGCCGAACAATATAAACATTATTTTTCTTTAATTTCATTTTTTTGCGTACTAATAACTCTACAGGTAGAGCATATGTTGACTTAATTAATGTATAAATTCTTCTCGCAATAGCTGCGTTCTCCGTCTGTACGTCTAAGGTGTATTCTTGCTTGGATAGGGATATCGCTCCATTCATACGGATGAGTGCAGCCAATTCTGCATGCATACAGCAATCATCTATATCGATGGCTGTTAATTCCTTTTTTATCTCAGAAGCAAAAGACAATCATATCCCCCCTTTACTTGTATTCTTAGCTATCCATTATTTTTTAAAATAGAATATAATAATGATGCAACTTTATGATTATCATGTCGTAATGTAGATTGAGTTGGATCAATTATATCCCCTTCAATAATTCTTAAGCCCATTTCTAATAAACGATCTGTATCATAAATAACCGGGGCTGCATTTTCCTCCGCATACATATCACGAACCGTCTGCTCTATCGGTTCATTATGCACCACAATTGCATCAACACTCTTTTCACCAATATGATCTCGTATTGCCTGAACATGGTCTGCTGCTGTATAACCTGTTGTTTCTCCAGCCTGTGTCATAACGTTACAAACATAAACTACCTGACCTGTTGTATGACGGATAGCTTCATCAATTTGTGGCATAATGATTGTCGGCATTATACTTGTGTATAAGCTACCAGGAGCAATAACAATTAGATCTGCCTTTTTTAAGGCACGGACTGCATTTGGTAGTGGTTGAACAGGTTGTGGGCTTAAAAACACACGCTCAATTCTTTTCTTTGATAATGGAATATTTGATTCACCTGAAATAATAGTGCCATCCTCCATCTCCGCATGTAATGACATGTTATCATTGGAAATAGGGTAAATCTTCCCTTTGACATTTAAAACACGTGAGATCTCACGAATTCCCATATTAAAATTACCTGTAATTGATGTCATTGCAGCAAGTAGCAAATTTCCCATGGAATGGCCGGATAATCCATTACCAACACTAAAGCGATGCTGGAATAACTCGATGAGCATTGGTTCTGCATCTGATAGTGCAGCAATTACATTACGAATATCACCAGGAGCTGGAATTGCCATTTCATTTCGTAATCTACCTGTACTGCCGCCATCATCAGCTACCGTCACAAGTGCCGTTAATTGAATAGGCAGATCTTTTAAGCCACGTAGTAAAACTGGCATTCCTGTTCCGCCCCCAACAACTACAACACGCGGCAGGGTTTCTTCACTCATAATTAATATCCCTTTCTTTTATCGATGTCACGATGGCTGACATGAGTAATATATTGAGAAGATAGCTCTTTGGCAAAGTACTCTGAAAGTGCAACAGAGCGATGCTGTCCCCCCGTACATCCAATTGCAACTACTAATTGTGATTTACCTTCTTTTTTATATTGAGGGAGCATAAATTGTAAAAGATCTAATACTTTAGCATTAAATTTCTGTGTATCTGTCCATTTAAATACATAGGAAGCAACATCTGCATTAAGCCCCGTTAAGGGCTGTAAATTTGCGACATAGTGAGGATTAGGTAAAAAGCGGACGTCAAACACCAGATCTGCATCAATTGGCAGACCATATTTGAAGCCGAACGAGACCATATGAACAGAAAATACTTCTTGCCTTTCCTCTGAATATTTTTGAACAATCTTTTCTCGTAGATCCTTAGGCTTTAAGTTTGTCGTATCGATTATTCGCTGAGCTCTTCCTCTTAATTCATCAAGAATTTCTCTTTCCTGCCTAATACCATTTAGCGGAAGACCACCAACATCTAAGGGATGAGAACGCCTCGTTTCTTTATACCTACTTACTAATTTTTCGTCCTTTGCATCCAAAAATAAGATATGTTCTTCAAGCCAATCTTCTTTAGCCAATACGTCTAGTGCCTCAAATAACGTATCAAAAAACTCCCTAGCTCGTAAGTCCATAACAAGAGCTACTTTTTGTATGTTGTTCGTAGAATCCTTCATTAGCTCAATAAATTTCGGTAGTAATGTAGGAGGTAAGTTATCTACGCAATAGTATCCTAAGTCTTCAAAGCTTTGAACAGCTACTGTTTTCCCAGCTCCAGACATCCCTGTAATGATAACCAACTTTGTTTCTTGTTCTCCATTTCTCATTTTGTATCTCCCCTTTACCTAAATCCTACTGCTCTATAGGATCAATCCGAAAATTAATTAGTTCGTCTTTAGCTGTATATGAAAAGGCACCCGACACGACTTGCTCATTAGCAAGCAGATATTTATAAATCATTTGATCCCCTTCTGCCATCGGTAAATCTAAAACTTGATTTACGGGGACCCATTCTAATTCACCTTCTCGACAATATGCCGTAAGTTCACCACTGTACTTGCGGCATATAAACGTATACATCATCCATTCCTTTATAAGTGTTTGTCCTTCCATAATAGAAAATGTGAAAACACCTGCTAATTTTGGATTTTTGAGCACTAATGCTGTTTCTTCTCTATATTCTCGAATAACAGATTCCTGGATCGTTTCTCCTTGTTCCTTTTTTCCTCCAGGAATAGCATACCAGCCATGCCTTGGCTTTTTTAGTACTAATATATGGTTATTATCTATTACTATGCAATTCGTTACCTGTTGCATTACAAATCACCCCGTATGAAGAGGAACAACTAAATTCCATTTCTTTTATTATACTAGTTTACGAATTAAACTTCCATACGACTGATTTATGAGACTATATGTATACAATATAATGGGGATTTCGACAAAAAAAGAGCACAGGTTTTCACACCTGTGCCAAAAACTAATCTATCTATTAAAAGGGGGTCAATTAGTTACTTCTAATTATAACCCATGATTATTTCGAACATATTACAACAGGATTAAGAACCAATTACTATTGGTAAATTTTTCTTTATAAAGTAAAGCTTTATCCATGGTGAAATTTCGTCGTCCCCACCGATGTTTCGTCTCATACAATTGTTACTATGATCTATGCATACACTCCATCCATCGATATGATGAACACGATCAGTTCAAATTTTCCATTGAAAGAGAGCACAAAGGTGGTTCTATTGTAATTCTCCAGTTAGACTTTTACCGGTGTGATCTCTCATTTATTCTCTATAGTACCCTCTTAATAGCTAGGAATTTGTGGTTTTTAGTTCTTCTTGTAGATCTTCCACATACTTAATCGCTGCTTCTGCTGCAATACTTCCATCTCCAGTAGCAGTCACAATTTGACGTAATGTCTTATCACGAATATCTCCTGCAGCAAAGATACCAGGAATCGTCGTTTCCATATTTTCGTTTGTTGGTATATAGCCTTCATCATTTGTAATTCCTAACGATTTAAATGGTTCACTTAAAGGGACCATTCCAATATATACAAACACTCCATCAATAGAATACTCGTATGTTTCTCCCGTTTTATTGTTTTTCAAAGTTGCACTTCCAACTTTTCCGCCATCTTCATTAATTTTTTCCACAACAGTGTCCCAAATGAAGTCAATCTTTTCATTATCAAAAGCGCGATCTTGTAGAATACGTTGGGCACGTAAAGCGTCACGACGATGCACAACTGTCACCTTATCAGCGAATCGTGTTAAATATATTCCTTCTTCTACAGCCGAATCGCCTCCTCCAATAACAATTAAATTTTTCTCTTTAAAGAATGCACCATCACAAACCGCGCAATAGGAAACACCACGACCACTCAATTCTTCTTCACCTGGAATTCCCAGCTTTTTGTATTGTGCTCCAGTAGTAATGATTAGTGCTCTCGTGTTGTATTCTTTATTTCCTGCTACGATTGTTTTATAGTCTCCATGATCGATAACTTCTTTAATATCACCATACGCATACTCTGCACCGAATTTTTTTGCATGCTCAAACATCTTATTAGAAAGATCCGGTCCTAAAATATGATCATAACCTGGATAATTTTCAACATCCTCGGTATTTGCCATTTGACCACCGGGAATTCCTCTCTCGATCATTAATGTCTCCAAATTAGCTCGAGAAGCATAGACCGCCGCAGTCATCCCAGCTGGACCAGCCCCTGCAATAATAACATCATACATATGATTTTCGGACATCGATATCGCCCCTTTTTCACTATAATAATTCAGACATACTAAGCTTAATAAAATCAACGTGTTTCGTCTATTATTATGCTCAATTCCTACTACTTTGTTCCCAAGGCGCCTCCTCCTTGGTTAATTTGGGGTGTTTTTTTATGCCTTCTTGCCAAATAACAGTTGCTTTCTCTTGTTCACCAATATAATATGCAGACTTGGTATACCAACGGAAGTAAGAGGGATGTCCTTTTACTTTCGCTTTGACAAGTGACGAAAAACGAGGATACGCTGCTTCGTGCTCACCTGTTCTTGATAAAGTAACAGCGATTCGCAGTTTTTGTTGTTCATGAATTGGATATACATTTAGTAATGTCTGAATATGCAAATCATATTCTTCTTGTGCTCCAATTTGATAATAAAATAAAGCTAAATTTGTATGGCTATACAATGAATTAGGATCTTCCTTCAACATAGTTAATTCCATCTCAATAGCTTCTTCTGGATGTCCAGAGAAAAATAATGCCTGAGTATAATCATGTTTTGTCATTTTATGTTCCGGAAACAAAGTCATCATTTCTTCTAATACCGGAATAGCTTTATCCCATTCCATATTTTCCATATGATAGAATACGGTTTCTTGGTAAATAAGTAGTTCATCCTCATCTTCCAATTCCCAGTCATCGATATCTTCATCATCTTCAATATTGATCAGCTCTAATAACCTAAAGGCTTCTTCACTAAAATCACCCTCAGGTTCTTTTTCTAAATACAAATCAGCATATTTTTTGGCGTCGTTTAATAACCCTAAATGTGCATAATTATTTGCTAGTAAATAGTAGCAATCAACATATTCAGATGATTGTAATACGTTGGTTAACAATTGGTTTGCAGCATGATAAGAACCTATTTCAGTATATATAATTGATAGCTGACATTGGTACAATGCATCAGATGGTTTTTTCTCAACAGCCTTTTTTAACCATTTAACAGCTATATCAAATTTTCTTTTTTGAAATGCTTCTACACCTTTTGTGAAATAAAAATCACCTTCAGGAATAAAAGGGAGAACGTTGTTTTGTTTTCCATTTATATTATTTGTAACGTGTTGCATGTATATCCCCCTAGTTTGTTAACATACGAACAAAGTATACCATAATTACTAGGTGATTTATATAGCGTGATAAGAAAATAGCCCCACGACGTAAAAAAACAGAGCATAGCTTTTTTGCAATGCTCCGCTTTATATTTATTACCTTATTCTGCTACAGGGTGAACAGCATCATATAGCAGCTGCTGTAGTTCCTCTGTAAACATTTCTTTTTGATCATCTGTCCAATTTAACGTTCGTGCCATGTAGTCAATCACTTTTTCCTGATGTGATTTTACCCACTCTATTTCAAAGAAGAGCGCACCTGTACGTCTAATAAAGAAGTCAACTGGTTTATAAGCAGCTTCATATTCCATCGCATAAAGTAATTGAGCGAAAACGACTGGATCAATTTCTGCTTGTTTCGCTTCCTCCTGCTTCGTTTGATATAACTCAAAAATAACATCAAAGTTAGCACCATACTTCTTAATTAAATAAATAGCAGTTGCTTCATCTAAACCTTCTGCTACAGCTTCTACGGTTTTTCTCTCTAAATACTTTTTGAAGCCTTTAGAACCGCCAACTTCTCCTCCTGCGATTGGTAAATGTACTGTATCTGATTTCGAATACATGATACCTTCTTCTTCTTGAAGCTGTTTTGTTACTGTATTAACAGCTTGTTCTGCCATTTTTCGATATCCAGTTAATTTACCTCCAGCCATGGATATTAAACCAGAATCAGAAACAAAAATTTCATCTTTCCGTGAAATCTCACTTGGATTTTCTGTCCCCTCTTCTGCAATCAACGGACGTAAACCAGCCCAACTTGATTCGACATGATCCGCTGTAATGTTTAAGGAAGGGAACATATAATGAATCGCATCAATTAGATAGTCACGATCCTCGACTGTCATTTTGGGATTAGCGATGTCTCCTTTATAACTAGTATCCGTTGTCCCTACATAGGTGATGTTTTCTCTAGGAATAGCGAAAATCATCCGTCCATCAGGTGTATCAAAATAAATCGCTTGCTGTAAAGGAAAGACTTCTTTCGGGAACACCAAATGAATCCCTTTTGTTAAGTGTAATGCTTTGCCTTTTTTCGATCCATCTTTTTCTCTTAAATTATCGACCCACGGTCCACCTGCATTAATAATTTTTTTAGCAAAAATGCGATACTGTTCTCCACTGATCTGATCTTCTACGACAACACCTTTTACGCGGTTTTTATCATTGTAAATAAATTCAACCACTTTAGTATAGTTTGCCGCAAGTACTCCTTTTTGCACGGCTTTTTTTAATACTTCAATGGTAAGTCGCGCATCATCTGTTTTGTATTCAACATAATAACCCGCGCCTCTTAAATTTTCCTTCTTAACAAGAGGCTCCTTCTCTAGCGCTACTTCTGGGTTAAACATCTTCCGGCGTTCCCCTTTTTTAACTCCTGCTAGAAAGTCATAGACGCGTAATCCAATATTAGTAGTAAATGGACCAAATGTGCCACCTTTATGGAATGGTAGCATCATCCATTCAGGTGTGGTTACGTGTGGACCATTTTCATAAACGATGGCCCTTTCCTTTCCAACTTCTGCAACCATCTTTACTTCAAATTGTTTTAAGTAACGTAGTCCACCATGTACTAATTTCGTTGATCTACTGGAGGTTCCAGCTGCAAAGTCCTGCATTTCTACTAGCCCTGTTGTTAATCCTCTAGTTACAGCATCTAAAGCAATACCTGATCCTGTAATTCCACCACCAATAACTAGTAAATCTAACTCTGTATTTTCCATCTTTGTTAATCGCTGATTGCGTTCGTGACTAGAAAAATTACTCACTATTATTCACTCCCCGTTTCTAGTAATGTCTATACATATCAATACCCATATTTCTGGATAGTCATGTATACGCAGACGGAAAAAATTCCTAATACATAAAAAATAAAGCCGCAAAACAAACTAATGCAATTCTTACATTAGTTGCTTGCGGCTTCTCCAATTCTCCGTCCACACTATTAACTTACTTATAGTATAGCATAATTCATTTATTTCGTATAGTACTTTACTTAAAAGCTTGTGCTGCTTTTATTGCTTGTTTCCATCCCGTATATAATTTGGTTCTTTCTTCTTTTATGATTGTAGGATTAAAGGTTCGATTTACTTTCCATTGCTGAGCAATCTCTTCCTTGTTTTCCCAAAAGCCAACAGCAAGACCCGCTAAATAAGCAGCTCCCAATGCCGTCGTCTCATTAACCACTGGACGTTCTACAGCAACATCAAGCATATCGCTTTGAAATTGCATTAAAAAATTGTTTTGGACAACTCCACCATCAACTCGGAATTTTTTCACTTTCATACCAGCTTCCTGTTCCATAACATCGACAACATCTTTTGTTTGATACGCTAATGCTTCTAAAGTAGCTCGTACAAAGTGTTCTTTTGTAGCTCCTCTCGTTAAGCCAAATATAGAACCTTTGACATCACTATCCCAATATGGCGTTCCCAATCCAACAAATGCAGGGACTACGTATACACCTTCTGTAGAAGAAACAGCGTGAGCAAGTGATTCAGTATCTGACAAGTTTTCGATTAATTCTAAGCCATCTCGCAGCCATTGGATTGCTGATCCCGCAACAAAGATACTTCCTTCTAATGCATACTCTACCTTACCGTCGACTCCCCAAGCAAGTGTAGTAAGGAGACCATGTTTTGATTGCATTCCTTGTTCTCCTGTATTCATTAGCATAAAACATCCTGTACCATATGTGTTCTTTGCCATTCCTTTTTCAAAACAAGCCTGTCCGAACAAGGCCGCCTGCTGATCTCCTGCAATTCCAGCAATTGGAACCTCATGTCCAAAAAAGTGATAATCCACCGTAGTACCATACACCTCTGAAGACTGCCTTACCTCTGGCAGCATGGATTTCGGTACTCCTAAAATTTCTAATAATTCTTCATCCCATTTCAGATCATAAATATTATACATGAGGGTTCGAGATGCATTAGAATAGTCCGTAATATGGCGTTTCCCACCAGTTAATTTATAGACTAGCCATGTATCAATCGTACCAAATAAAAGATCTCCATTATTTGCTTTTTCTCTTGCACCATCGACATGATCTAATATCCATTTCACTTTTGTCCCTGCGAAATAAGGATCAATTAATAAACCTGTTTTTGCCCGAAAGACATCATTATAACCTTCATTTTTAAGCTGATCGCAAATATCCTTAGTTTGTCTAGATTGCCAAACAATCGCCTTATAAATAGGTTTGCCAGTGTTTTTATCCCATACAACTGTTGTTTCTCTTTGATTTGTTATACCTATACCAGCTAAATCAAATGGCTCTAAATCTGCCTTACGAAGTGCATCAGAGATACAAGCAAGTATAGAAGTCCATATTTCATTGGCATCATGCTCTACCCAGCCTGGTTTTGAAAAATATTGTTCAAATTCCTTTTGTCCCGTTGCAACAATCTCACCAGCATGATTAAAAATAATTGCACGTGAACTGGTTGTCCCCTGATCAAGTGCTAATATATATCTTTCCAATTTCTATTCCTCCCCAAAAAACCGTCATACGTTTATTTAGTAATTATTAAGCCTTTTTTAGTTCATTACCTAATGCAGTAATAAACAATAGTAAAACACCAGCAGTAAAAACCCAAAATACTATTGTAGCATGAGATTTAAAAATTGCCTCATAAAAAAGTCCACCATAAATACCACCAATTGCCGGGCCAGCTACCGGAATCCAAGCATAGCTCCAATTAGAGTATCCTTTCCCAGGAATTGGCAAAATCCAATGAGCCACTCTTGGGCCTAGATCTCTAGCTGGATTAATCGCATATCCTGTCGTTCCACCAAGAGACATACCAATAGCAATAATGAGCAACCCTACAATTAGTGGATTCAATCCTTCTGTAAATGTATTCGCACCAATAAACAATAAACCCATTACTAGTATAAACGTACCTATAATTTCACTAATTAAATTTGCTAGCGTATTAGGAATAGCAGGTCCGGTAGAAAACACACCTAGCTTTGTAGCTTGATCTTTCGTTTCTTTCCAATGTGGTAAATAATGAAAAAAAACGATAATCGCACCAATAAAGCCACCTAGCATTTGTGCTGAAATATATAACGGAACCTGCGCCCAAGGAAATTCACCAATTGCAGCAAAACCTAGTGTAACAGCTGGGTTAATATGGGCTCCAGTAATATTACCTACTGCGTAAACACCCATGGTAACGCCAAGACCCCAAGCTATGGAGACTAGAACCCAACCTGATCCTTCAGATAATGTGTGCTTCAGATTGACCCCAGCTACTACTCCCCCGCCGAAAATAATTAGAATCATGGTACCAATTAACTCTCCAAAAAATGCAGACATACTAAAATACCTCCATTAAAAAAGTTGATATTTTGGTATTCCACAATTCCAGAAAGTTATTAATAGATTCTTTAAGCGTACATTTTCACAAAGATAAAAAACTAGGCACTCGTCAATCTACATTAACGATTACCTAGCCAATTTTAAACTATATCTATTATATCAGCGAACAACCATGAAATAAATTACATCATCTTCCAAAGATCTGTATTTGATGTTGAAACAGCAACAGCACCAGCTTGTAAAGCAGCTTTAACTTCTTCCTCGTTGGTAATTAATCCTCCAGCGATTACTGGCAATTCCGTTTTGGCATGGATCTGATGCACCATTGATGGAATAAGTCCAGGCAATACCTCGATACAATCTGGTTGTACTCGATTAATTACTTTTATATTTTGCTCTAGGGCTAAGCTATCTAATAAAAACACACGTTGGATTGCTAACAATTGATGCTTTTTCGCCATACTAATAACATTTGCTCGAGTTGATAAGATACCGTCTGGCTTAATTTCTCTTAACAAAAACTCCATACCATAATCATCCGACTTTAATCCTTGAATAAGATCGAAGTGTACCAATATATTTTTTTTTGCGCGCTTAGAATAGTCCACTAAACTTTTTATCTGCGCCAATCTAGTTTCTAGAATAACTATGGATTCATGAGGGGTATCCAAAGCCTTATCAAAATCTTTCATTTTTCGGATCGCAGGTAAAATACCAGTTGGTATGTTCAATTCAATCACCTACTCTAGCTTCAATTTTTCTTCCCTTTCTTTAACTTGATCTTTTGTATACTTCACTTGCATCGGGTTTCCACCAACAAAAGATCCAGCTGGTACATCCTTATGTACCAACGTGCCAGCAGAGACAATCGCATGATCACCAATCGTTACACCTGGTAATATCGTTGAATTCGCTCCAATCATTACTTCATCACCAATCGTTACCGTTCCAATACGATATTCCTTTATTAAATATTCATGTGCCAAAATGGTTGTATTATAGCCAATAACACTATTTTTTCCCACTTTAATTTTTTCTGGAAACATAATATCCGGCATTACCATCAAAGCGAATGCTGTATACTCTCCAACTTCCATCCGTAAAAGCTTGCGATACAACCAATTTTTCATTGGCAAAATAGGTGTATACCTTGCTATCTGAATCACAATAAAATTTTTCATTACCTTCCAAAAAGGTACTGTATTATAAATTTGCCATAATGCATTCATATTCTGCACAGGGTAACGCTTTGTTTTTCGCATTGGCTACACTCCAGTAATTTGCAGTAAATCACGTATATCATCTAGCATATATGTCGGTTTATATTCCAGTAAACGTTGTTTACCTTTAAAGGTCCAAGCAACACCTGCTGTTTGTACCCCAGCATTTTTCCCCGCTTCAATGTCATGATAATTATCACCAACCATCAATGTCCTCTTGGGATCGGCTTGCAATGCTTCCATTGCTTTTAACACAGGTTCTGCATGCGGTTTTGGATGCATCACATCATCTATAGTAATAACTGTTTCAAAATAGTTATCCAGCCCTGTTAATGAAAGCCCCTTATTTACCCCTTTTCTCATCTTTGTTGTCACAATCGCCATTTCAATCCCATTCTCCTGTAGCTTTTTTACAGTATCAACTACATGCGGAAACGGTTTTACATAATTATCATGTTCTTTTAAATTATGCTCACGATAGGTTTCAACCATACTATCTGCTCGTCTTGCATCAATCTTGGTAAATGTATCAACCAACGGAGGTCCATTAAATTCTATAATTTCCTCACGCGAATATTCTAAATGATAAGCATTAAATGTATGAATAAATGACGCAATAATTAATTCATTTGTATCGATTAGTGTCCCATCTAAATCAAAAAGTATTGTACGAATGCTCATTAGTGGTTTCCTTCCTTCTTTTGTTCTTATCTATGCTGTTCCAAATGAATGAAATTGCCATTGTTAATAAAATTGCTGTAATGAGTCGAATAACTAGTAGTGGCCATACTGGGATTCCCAATGGGATAAATACGACCGTATCCTCAACTACTGCGTGACAGGAAACAAGAAAGATGAGTGCTAGAATCATATCTTTTTTTTCAACGCCATCCTCTTTCACAGCCTGAATCATCACACCAGCACCATATGCTAAACCTATTGTCAGCCCAGCTACCATGGTCATTGAGGTATTCTCTTTCATTCCAAGAACCCTTGTAAACGGAGCAAATTTAGTAGACAGATAATTCAACCATCCTTTTTCACGTAAAAATTGCATAACTATCATGAGTGGTATCACAATCATAGCTAGCTGAGCAATGGCCACAATAGCTGTTTGCAGACCATGTAGAATAATCTCTCCCCAACCTGTTAATTCAGGATTTGCCGAAGAAATGAATCCATATGCTGCTTGTTCCGCCCCGCCATTCCACAGGAAGTTAATGATAATCGCAGCGAAAAGCGCCAACCCTATTCTAATTCCTGAGATCAACCACCAATTAACACCTACCCTAGAGGCAACGGCAGATTCAATAAATAAATTATGGGAAAATGATAACATAATCGCCATAATAAATACTTCTTTAACCGTAAAATCAAATGAAACAATCGCTGCTATACCCGCATAAAGATTCAGCGCATTTCCTAAAACAAGTGGTACAGCAGCTTCCCCAGACAACCCTAACCATCCCATTAGAGGAGTAAGTTGCTTTATAATCCATGGTAAAACGGGCGTGAATTGTAAAATCGTAACGATTAACGTAACAGGAAAAATAACTTTTCCTAATGTCCATGATGTATTTAATCCCTGCTGCATTCCTCGAAGTAAAATCCCCTTCATTCCATATTCCCTCTTTCATATGAAACTTTAATTCCTTAAAATAGTATACATTTAGCTACGATTCTAACGCCTCTTTATAACTAGATGTTATTTTATTTCTTCTTCTTATTTTTTTTCTTTTGATACGTGTTTTTTACCACTTTCCCCTTATGTTCCACCTCATTATACCGGGTATTAATCGTTTTTCGGCGATAAATGATTAATAGTAACGCTACAACAATAATGACAATTGAGATAACCTGTGCCTGACGTAGTGATCCCAAGACATAAAGACTATCTGTCCGCATTCCTTCTATGAAATAGCGTCCAATCGAGTACGTAATGGCATAGCTTAAGAATAATTCTCCACGAATAGGGTTAAATTTACGCAATATAAGTAGAAATACAAACACAAGAATATTCCAGAACGACTCATATAAGAACGTCGGATGGTACATAACCCCATCTATACACATCTGGTTCATAATAAAATCAGGCAAGTATTGATGAAAGCTATTATATGTTGATTCTGCTATCTCTCCGCCATGTGCTTCCTGATTCATAAAGTTTCCCCAGCGGCCGATTGCTTGCCCTAGAATTATACTTGGTGCGGCAATATCTGCTAATTGCCAAAATGATACTTGTTTAACACGTGCATAGATAATCGCTGTTATAATAGAACCTATTAGAGCACCATGGATTGCGATACCACCTTCCCAAATAGCAAAGACATCACTCCATGGACCACCTGCATAACGATCCCATTCAAAAATAACGTAATATATTCGTGCAGAAATAATAGCAATAGGGATGGCAAATACCACTAAATCAACCATGATATCCTTTTTCATACCTAAGCGGTCAGCCTCTCGAGTAGCTAAAAATAAGCCTAGAAAGGCTCCCGCTGCTATAATCACGCCATACCAATATATCGGTAATGATCCTATATGTAAAAATACACGGTCAAGTGCTGGTGCATTACAACTCATCTTATTTTCCTCCTAGCTATTTTCTTGATCAATCATATTTGTTAACCGCTCCGAAAACTCTTCTGCCGCATTAACACCCATACGTTTTAAACGGAAGTTCATAGCCGCTACCTCAATAATGACAGCCAAATTTCTTCCAGGACGTACTGGTATGGTTGCCTTTGGTAATTCAACTTCCATTATCTTCATTTTATCTTCATCAAGACCTAAACGATCGTATTGTTTCTTTTGATCCCAAATTTCTAAATTAATGATTAATGAAATCTTTTTATAGCTTCTAACAGATCCCGCTCCAAATAATGTCATTACATTAATTATTCCAAGGCCTCTAATCTCTAGTAAGTGCTCTATTAAAGGTGGAGCGTTACCGATAAGACTGTCATAATCCTCTTGACGTATTTCGACACTATCATCGGCTACTAAGCGATGCCCTCTTTTCACTAGTTCTAGTGCTGTTTCACTTTTACCTACTCCACTTTGACCAGTAATCAGCACACCAACTCCATAAATATCTACCAACACCCCATGAATTGCAGTAAACGGGGCAAATTTCGCTTCTAAATAATTTGTTAGCCTACTAATCACTCGTGTCGTTTTTCGCGGTGAATGCAAGATAGGCACACCTGATTCATTAGCAGCATCGATCATCACTTGTGGTATGTCCATATTTCTTGTTACCACTATTCCTGGAGTAACATCTGTACAGAGTTGGCCAACTCTTTCGACTTTTTCTTGATCTGTTAAATCTAAGAAATACGCCATTTCCGTCCTGCCGATTAACTGTAGTCTTTCTTTTGGATAGTATTTAAAGTACCCTGTCATTTCTATTCCAGGTCGTGAGATATCACTTGTAGTAATCTCTCTATGTAGTCCGTCCTCACCTGCGACAAGGGTCAGATTGAAATTCTCTAATAAATCCTTCGTCCGAACGGTTGACATGTATTTATCCTCCTTATTGTTGCCATTCAAAACATAGACTCCATGTTATTTAGTTGGATACTTTCCTGCTAAAGAATATCTCAATAAACAATATGGACACGTATTCAACAAGATATCGGCTTTCCACGCGCCATAAAATCCTGTGAGACACCGTTCTCCTTATCTGCCTCTGTCTATCGCACTTAAAATTTATTCTAACAAGAAGATCAAAATTTTCAGCTGGCAAATCACTCGTAATTCGTTTTACGTGAGATAAGAATATTTATCTAAACGGCTTGGACATATATATTAAATTAAGTTTCGTTGAGAAATGCTCCTTACCTAATACATGAAATAATGTCGGATAACCTTTAGGCAAAAGTTTTCTTCATTGTAGCATATTCTTTATAAGATTTGCTATCGCCTAACTCCTATGGCAATCAGATTGAACACTACGAACAATTTTACACATGAAAAATCGCAGGCTATCTATCACCTGCGATCCTGTTATCTAATTGAGTCTTTTACTACACTATTCAAAAGTAAATTAATGATAGATAGTATGATAGCAGCTAAAACCGCTGTACCAAATCCGTCGATAACAAAAGAAGCATCCATTAATGCCTGTGTAATCATTAATGTTACAGCATTAATGATAAATAGAAATAATCCTAAGGAGAGAATGGTTATCGGCAAAGTAAATAATATGAGTATCGGCTTAACAATTACGTTTAAAACAGCTAAGATCAAACTTGCAAGCAATGCCGTACCAAATCCGTCCAAGTGAAAGGAATCAAATAATTGTGCAACAGCAATCAGGGCAACTGCATTTAAAATGATAGACACAATCCAGCGTAGCATAATTAATAGTTCTCCCTTTCAGTAGGAATAATTAAGGCAGCCGCTAAATATACGAACGCAAAACTAAATAGACTAAAAATCAAACATACAACAAATACAAGTCTTAGAATCGTTGCATCTATATTAAAATAATCAGATAGTCCACCAAAAACACCAGCTACCATACGTTTCGTATTGGAACGATATAGCTTTTTCATGGGATTACCTCCTTTTGATTATCATCGTATTCCATTCGCTATCCAATCATTCATCATACTGAAAACTGCCAAGTAAAAAATTCCTCTGTACCAAACCGTTCCTTCGCTTCTTGTAGTACTTCCTCACCAAGTTCCTTATAATTTTTCAGCGGACCAATAATGCCTCCAGCTTGAGAGTCATGACAAAGAATGGCATCCATTTTTTTCTCAAAATAGGCGGAAACATCATTAATAACATCTGGTTCTCCGAGTTCCTTTTTAAATCCACGTGCAAATGCCTGCGCCCATACAGTTGGTCGCTCATCCATCAGTTCAACAGCTTTAATTGCCGCTGCCCCAAGTGCGTTATGGTCTGGGTGAACAGCATAATTAGGATAATGTGTAATAACTAAACTTGGCTTTATCTCTTCTAATATGCCTTTTAAATGCTGTGCAATTTCCATTTGATCTTCAAATTCAATGGTCTTATCACGATAACCTAGCATTTTTAGGTCCATATCAAGAACCTTACATGCGTTTTTAAGCTCTTGCTTTCGAATTAATGGTAATGTCTCTCTATTTGCGAAAGTGGGTGATCCCATATTTCTGCCCATCTGCCCTAAGGTCCCACATAAATATGTTACAGGTATTCCTTGACTTCGAAAATGTGAAATTGATCCTGCAGCACCAAATGATTCATCATCTGGATGCGGTAATATAACAACAACATGTTTTTCCAAGTTGATCACCTATCCCCTTCTTTTGTCTTTTTAATTATTAAACGGTGTTTCACTAATCTGAAGCGCAACCATTAATCTACCTTCCCGATCATGACCAGCTAGTAATAATTTTGATCCTTCATGAATTACCCAGTCTGTTAATCCTTCTGCATAAATCCAGCCGAACTCGGTCTTTAAGCCGACTCGATACGCATTGCCATCACCAACGATCTTCGCTTGATTAAATGTAACCTGCGCATTCCGCACATAAGCCCCAACATTATATGCTTTATCATCAAAATGGCTAGCGTACGCTCCATTTGTAGTTTCCACATGTATGTAGACCTGTTTATTTGTAAAATCGTCTAAGCATTGTTGTACACTCTCTACTTCAATTGGTTTCATATCAGTTTCCTCCCAATCAACTTCTTCTTTTAGCTTATCGAAACAACCGCATGGCGTCAAAAAATTAAACCGACTCTAATGCTTCATTTCATATAAAAGCCCGAATTTTATCTCAAATCTTTCAGATAACATTCGGGTTACTTTTTTAAAGATAGGTAGTTCCTTCATCGCTCTCAAAATGCTTCGCTTTCCATGGGCACCGCCCATAGCCTCTCAGAAAGCACAAAGAGCTTTCTAAGAGGTCTTCGGACCGTGCTGTTCCCGCAAGGACAAGGATGACTTCGCCAACGATACATCGCATGCAGAAAAGCTCTCTTCCATTTACGCATATTGACCATGCTAAAGTCTGCTTCATTTTATTATTATAATGAATCGTTCATTCGTTAATATGCAATTAAGTTCTGCCACAGCCTCTTCCAATTATTTTGTAGCTACTTTTTCCTTTACTTCTATTGCATTGTCCATCCGCTTCATGTCACGTTCTAATACTGGCTTTAAGTATTTTCCAGTATAGGATGCTTCTGCTTCTGCGATTTGTTCTGGGGTACCTGTTGCAATGATCTGTCCACCGCGATCTCCACCCTCAGGTCCAAGATCAATGATATGATCAGCAGATTTAATAACGTCAAGGTTGTGTTCAATGATTAAAACACTATCACCATTATCGACAAGTCGTTGCAAAACACTTAATAAGCGATTAATATCATCAACATGCAAACCAGTTGTTGGTTCATCTAAAATATAAAACGATTTACCATTTGATCTACGATGCAATTCACTTGCTAACTTCACACGTTGAGCTTCCCCACCTGATAAGGTCGTTGCCGGTTGCCCAAGTCTTACATAGCCAAGCCCAACATCATAAATGGTTTGTAGCTTGCGTTTTATTTTAGGGATATTTGCAAAAAATTCTAAGGCCTCCTCGATTGTTAAACCAAGCACCTCTGAGATATTTTTTCCTTTATATTTTACTTCCAATGTTTCTCTGTTATAGCGACTACCTTTACATACTTCACATGGAACGTAAACATCCGGAAGAAAATGCATCTCAATCTTTATAATCCCATCTCCACGGCAAGCTTCACAGCGCCCACCCTTTACATTAAAACTAAACCTTCCTTTTTTATAGCCACGTACCTTTGCTTCATTCGTTTGAGCATATACATCACGGATATCATCAAACACACCTGTATACGTAGCAGGGTTGGATCGTGGTGTACGACCGATAGGTGATTGATCGATATCAATTACTTTATCTATATATTCCATTCCTTTTACTTTCTTATGCTTACCTGGTTTATGCTTTCCACTATACAGTTCTTTTGCTAGCGACTTATAGATAATTTCATTTACTAACGTACTTTTCCCAGATCCGGAAACTCCGGTCACAACCGTCATTAACCCGATTGGAATTTTCGTAGAAACTTTCTTCAAATTATTTTCCTCTGCCCCTACTACTTCGATAACACGCTTATCTTTCTTCCTTCTTTTTACTGGTAGCGGGATAAACTTATGACCCGCTAGATATTGACCTGTTAGTGATTGCTTATTTTTCATGACATTTTCCGGCCTATCGCTAGCAACAATTTGCCCTCCATGTTCACCTGCTCCTGGGCCAATATCAATAAGCCAATCCGCTGCTAGCATAGTATCTTCATCATGTTCAACAACGATGAGTGTATTATCTAAGTCACGCATCCGCTTTAAAGTATCAATTAAGCGGTCATTATCACGTTGGTGTAGACCTATCGAAGGTTCATCTAATACGTAGAGCACACCTGTTAGAGCTGAACCAATTTGTGTAGCTAGTCTAATACGCTGTGCTTCTCCTCCTGAAAGTGTTCCGGCAGAACGAGATAGTGTTAAATAATCAAGTCCAACATTATTTAAAAATTCTAATCGATTATCTATTTCTTTTAAAATCATGCTAGCAATCTGTTTTTCTTTTTCCGATAGATCTAATGTATCGAAAAATTTCTTTGCCTCCATAATAGAGAATTCTGTAACTTTACTGATATGCAACCCATTAACCAACACAGCTAATGCGCTTTCCTTTAACCGATAACCTTTACACTTCGGACATTTCTTCTGCGCCATATATTTTTCTAAAGTTTCACGTATATAGTCAGAGGATGTTTCTCGATAGCGCCTACTAACATTGTTTAATACGCCCTCGAAGACAATATGACTATCGCGCACACTGCCAAAATCATTTACATAGTGGAAATGAATCTTTTCCTTCCCGCTACCATAAAGAATTTTATCCATTTTATCTTTGGGGATATCGTTCACAGGCTTATCCATATCAATCTCAAAGTGTTCACAGACACTCTTTAAAAGCTGTGGATAATATTGTGAACTGATTGGCTCCCACGGCGCAATTGCGTGTTCGTTTAATGACTTTTCCCAGTCAGGAATAACTAAATCCATATCTACTTCCAATTTTGTCCCTAAGCCATCACAGGTAGAACAGGCTCCAAAAGGGCTATTGAAAGAAAATAATCTCGGCTCTAATTCATCGATGGAAAAACCACAAATAGGACATGCATGGTTTTCACTGAAGGTCAATTCTTTATCACCAATGATATCAACAATAAGCTTACCTTCCCCTAAAGAGAGGGCCGTTTCTATTGAATCACTTAAACGTCCTTCTATACCAGCTTTTACCACAACTCGATCAACAACTACTTCGATCGAATGCTTCTTGTTTTTTTCTAATTTAATCTCTTCCGTAACTTCACGCATTTCTTTGTCAACACGAATGCGAACATATCCTTCCTGCTTCAACCTTTCAAATACCTTAACGTGTTCACCCTTCCTTCCAGATACGACAGGTGCAAGTAGTTGCATTTTCGTCCGTTCTGGATATTCCATAATTCGATCTACCATTTGTTGGACCGTTTGTGAAGATATTTCAACGCCATGCTTAGGACAAGTAGGATGACCAATACGTGCATATAATAACCGTAAATAGTCATATATTTCTGTTACTGTACCAACTGTAGACCTCGGATTTTTACTTGTAGTTTTTTGATCAATGGATATAGCGGGTGACAATCCGTCAATTGCATCAACATCAGGCTTATCCATTTGTCCAAGAAATTGTCTTGCGTAGGCAGAAAGAGATTCTACATATCGTCGTTGACCTTCTGCATAGATCGTATCAAAAGCTAAAGAGGACTTACCAGAACCAGATAATCCTGTCAAAACAACCAATTTATTTTTGGGAATTTCTACATCCACATTTTTCAAATTATGTGCTCTGGCACCCTGAATTTTAATTGATTTACTTGGCATTAATTTCACCTTCCTGCTTTAAGTTCAAGTATAATATCACGAAGTTCAGCTGCTTTTTCGAAATCCAGTGCTTTCGCAGCGTCCTTCATTTCTTTTTCCATCTGCTCAATGACTTGCTCTTTATCCTCTGATGCTAACTTGCTAATACTTTTCGCTTTTCCATCATATTTAGGTTGGTGGTCCTCTGCAACAACCGTGGCACGAATTACTTCTCGGACATCCTTCTTAATGGTCTTAGGTATAATATTATGCTCTTTATTATATGCCATCTGTTTTTCACGTCTGCGATTTGTTTCATCTATGGCAATTTGCATCGATTTCGTTATTTTATCGGCATACATAATAACCATGCCATTTTCATTACGTGCAGCCCGTCCCATCGTTTGAATTAATGATCGTTCCGAACGTAAGAACCCTTCCTTATCTGCATCTAAAATAGTGACTAAGGATACTTCCGGTATATCAAGACCCTCACGTAATAAGTTTATACCGACAAGAACATCATATTTCCCAACTCTTAAATCTCTAATTACTTCAATTCGTTCCAACGTTTTGATTTCCGAATGTAGATAAGCAACCTTGATTCCCAGTTCCTTCAAATAATCTGTAAGATCCTCCGACATTTTTTTCGTCAACGTTGTTACGAGGACACGCTCATTTTTACTTGTTCGTTTATTGATTTCTCCAATTAAATCATCAATCTGACCATCTATCGGTCGAACATCTACTTTTGGATCTAATAATCCAGTCGGCCTAATGATCTGTTCTGTCATATCAGGTGAATGTTCCTCTTCATAAGGTCCTGGGGTAGCAGATACATAGACCAACTGATTAGTAGCTTTCTCAAATTCTGTAAACTTTAATGGGCGGTTATCCAACGCTGAAGGTAAACGAAATCCATGATCAACCAGTACTTGTTTTCTGGCTTGGTCTCCGTTGTACATTCCTCTAATCTGCGGCAATGTAACATGTGATTCATCAACTACTACTAGAAAGTCATCGGGAAAGAAATCAAGCAACGTATACGGAGTTGCTCCGCTTTCTCGAAGCGTTAGATGTCTAGAATAATTCTCAATTCCAGAGCAAAATCCCATTTCATTCATCATTTCCAAATCATATCGAGTACGTTGCTCTAATCGCTGTGCTTCTAAGAGCTTATCCTGCTCTCGTAATTCCTCTAAACGTTCTGCTAACTCCTGTTCGATATTTTTGATCGCAAGCTTCATTTTTTCTTCTCTTGTTACGAAGTGAGAAGCCGGAAATATAGCAATATGCTCTCGATCACCGATAATTTCTCCAGTCAATGCATCAACTTCCCGAATCCGGTCAATTTCATCTCCAAAGAATTCAACACGAATACAGTGCTCTTCCTTCGATGCAGGTATGACCTCGACAGAATCGCCGCGCACTCGAAATGTACCACGCTGAAAATTTATATCATTCCTTGCATATTGAATGTCAACAAGTTCACGTAGCAGCTGATCACGATCTTTTTCCATTCCTACTCGAATGGAAAGCACCTGACTCTCATATTCTTCTGGAGAACCTAAACCATAAATACATGAAACACTAGCAACGATTAAAACATCATTTCGTTCAAAAAGAGCAGATGTCGCTGAGTGTCGAAGCTTATCAATTTCATCATTAATACTTGCATCTTTTTCAATAAATGTATCTGTAGAAGGAACATAAGCTTCTGGTTGATAATAATCATAATAGCTAACAAAATATTCAACTGCATTATTTGGAAAGAACTCTTTAAATTCACTATATAGTTGTCCAGCTAACGTTTTATTATGTGCAATTACTAATGTGG
The DNA here is from genome assembly GCF_034190895.1 of Virgibacillus sp. M23. Classification (NCBI taxonomy): domain Bacteria; kingdom Bacillati; phylum Bacillota; class Bacilli; order Caryophanales; family Bacillaceae; genus Virgibacillus; species Virgibacillus sp. M23. The sequence continues at coordinate 83,112 of NZ_JAWDHA010000012.1, forward strand.
GACGATTAATTTCTTGTACTACATTTGACACGGTAAATGTTTTCCCCGTACCTGTCGCCCCCAATAATGTTTGATGACGTTGGCCAGCCTTCACTCTCTCAACAATCTCCTTAATTGCTTTAGGCTGATCACCACGTGGTTCGTACTTTGATACAAGATCAAACGTATTTTTCACTAGAACTTCCTCCGATCATCTATGACTACAATTATTTTATCACATTTGCTAGACATTTTAACACAAAAACGAACAAATATTCGACTTTTTTGTTTTTCCATTTGTTTCTAGCATACCCTTATTTGCCAATTTAGAACCAAGTTGGATAAGATTAAATCAATTGCCATCTTGCTGCTATGTTTTCGTAATAGAGATACTTCTTCCTCCTCATGGTAAAATTTTATAAATTCCAAGACTATTAAAAAAACTGAGCAAAATTCGCTCAGTCCTTATCACTACATGCTCAGATTTACGCTTCCTCTAGTAGCTATTATGGAATAATAGCTACTACTTGACCACCACTCCGGCTGCCCACTTCCCTTTCCGTGGGGTTTGTCCTTCAGCTAACTTTTTTAGCAAAACCCGC